>CBDTZM010000022.1:0-10668 GCA_965364915.1 uncultured Pseudomonadales bacterium
CTTTCCGATATGGCCCTGATCAAGGTTGCTGCCGAAGGCCTGCCAGTCGTGCGGATCGGCCGATCCCGTGATCTCAAGGTCGGGGAATGGGTGCTCGCCATCGGCTCGCCGTTTGATTTCGACTTCTCGGTGACTGCGGGCATCGTGAGCGCCATAGGCCGCAGCTTGCCGACTGCGCAAAGAGAGAACTACGTCCCCTTCATCCAGACCGACGTTGCGATCAACCCCGGGAACTCAGGCGGTCCGTTGTTCAACCTCGACGGAGAAGTGATCGGCATCAACTCCCAGATCTTTTCTAATTCCGGGGGATTCATGGGCGTTTCCTTTGCCATTCCCATTGACGTTGCGATGGAGGTGGTAGAGCAGCTCAGGGAAACCGGCAGGGTTTCTCGCGGCTGGCTCGGGGTCGTCATACAAAACGTCAATCGCGACCTTGCAGAGAGTTTTGGCCTGGAAAGGTCGTACGGGGCGCTAGTCAATCAGGTGCTTGCGGGGGGGCCCGCAGATGCCGGTGGTTTGCTCGCCGGTGACGTCATTACCAGCTTCAACGACCAATCCATAGAACGATCATCCGAATTGCCCCACTACGTTGGCCGCGCACGCGCCGGATCGGAAGCGACGTTGACCGTCGTTCGGGGTGGCGAAAGGCTGACGCTGTCGCTCAAAATCGGTGAGTTACCGGAAAATGTCGCGGACCAATTCAGCGGAACGGGCGGTCGGGCGGTGCAACCATCTTCGCTCGGACTCGCCCTCGAAGAGATAACGGATGCCGCGCGTGATCGGCTGGAAATCAGCGGCGGCGTGCGCGTACTCGAATCCACCGGGGCCGCCACCGATGCAGGCATTCGGCGTGGCGATATCATCACCCGATTGAACAACCGTCCGATCCTCGACATCGCAGGTTTCACGGAGATTGCCGAAGCCTTACCGCCCGGACGCTCGGTGCCGGTGTTAGTCATTCGCGGCGAGACGCCTACGTTTCTGCCGTTGCGCGTACCTGAATAGGCGAAGCGCGTCCTCTCTAGGAGTATTGGCCTCGAATTTGGGGATAGGCTACACTCGCGCCCGCGCTGCACCTGCTGGGCAGGGGCAGCCCCAACGACGCTCACCTCTAATTACCGCTGGATAAGTAGTGCCCGGCACTGATCACATACGCAATTTCTCCATCATCGCTCATATCGATCATGGCAAGTCGACGCTATCCGATCGACTCATCCAGCTTTGTGGTGGGTTGAGCGAGCGTGAGATGGCCGATCAAGTACTCGATTCCATGGACTTGGAACGGGAACGCGGCATCACCATCAAGGCCCAGTGCGTAACGCTCAGATTCCCCGCAGAGGATGGACAAACCTATCAGCTCAACTTCATCGATACGCCAGGGCACGTGGACTTCAGCTACGAAGTTTCTCGTTCGTTGGCAGCCTGCGAAGGTGCGTTGCTGGTCGTGGATGCCGCCCAAGGGGTCGAGGCGCAATCGGTCGCGAACTGTTACACGGCGCTCGACCAAGGCTTGGAGGTGTTGCCCGTACTCAACAAGATTGACCTGCCTCAAGCCGAGCCGGATAAGGTCGCTCGGGAAATTGAGGATATCATCGGTTTGCCGACGGACGACATGTTGTGCGTGAGTGCCAAAACCGGCCAAGGCGTGCCGGAACTCCTCGAGCGACTCGTCAAGCAGATCCCGCCGCCGCAGGGTGACGCACAGGCGCCACTGCAGGCGCTCATCATCGATTCGTGGTTCGACAATTACCTCGGTATCGTGTCGCTAGTACGTGTCATGCAAGGACAGATGAAGAAAGGCGACCGCATCGTCGTGAAGTCCACCGGCATAGCACATGGTGTTGATGAAGTAGGTTGTTACACACCAAAACGCCAAGCCACCGGTGTGCTCGGTGCTGGTGAGGTAGGTTATGTCGTCGCAGGCATCAAGGACATCAAGGGTGCGCCTGTAGGCGATACGTTGGTGGACGCAAATCACGCGGATGTCGAACAGCTTCCGGGATTTTCGAAGGTCAAGCCGCAGGTGTACGCCGGATTGTTTCCGGTCAACTCCGATCAGTTCGAAGACTTTCGTGACGCACTATCGAAGCTCACGCTGAACGACGCATCGCTTTTCTATGAACCGGAGACGTCCGATGCGTTGGGGTTTGGTTTTCGCTGTGGATTTCTCGGCATGCTGCACATGGAGATCGTCCAGGAGCGCTTGGAACGAGAATACGATCTCGATCTCATCTCGTCGGCGCCCACGGTCGTATACGAAGTGGAGCTGGCGGATGGCAGCATAACGCAGGTGGACAACCCTTCCAGCCTGCCGGACAACTTCGCCGAAATGCGTGAACCAATTGCGGCAGTGCAGATTCTCGTGCCGCAGGAATATGTCGGCAACGTCATCAAACTCTGCATTGAGCGCCGCGGTGTGCAAAAGAAAATGCATTTCTCTTCGGGACATGTGGCGATGACTTGGGAAATACCATTGAACGAGGTCGTCATGGATTTCTTTGATCGTTTGAAATCGGTGAGTCGAGGTTTCGCCTCGTTGGACTACGGGCTTGATCGTTTTGAGGCATCCAACCTCGTTAAACTCGATATTCTCATCAATGGCGAACGTGTTGATGCACTTGCCATGATCGTGCACCGTGATCACGCTCAACAACGCGGCCGCCAGTTGGTGGAAAAAATGCACGAGCTGATACCGCGACAGCTCTTCGACGTGGCTATTCAAGCAGCCATAGGCGGCCAAGTCATTGCGCGTCAAACTGTGAAGGCGCTCAGAAAGAATGTCACCGCCAAATGTTACGGTGGTGACGTGACCCGTAAGAAGAAGCTATTGGAAAAACAGAAAGCGGGTAAGAAACGTATGAAACAGTTTGGGCGAGTCGAGATTCCGCAGGAGGCATTTCTCGCCGCGCTGAAAGTGGAACGGTAAAAGGCACTACGCGTGGATTTAGATTTTCCATTGATTCTCACTTGGGCGGTTCTGATTACCGGAGCAATCTGGCTTTTCGACGTCGTGGCACTAAAGCCTCGGCGTATCGAGGCTCGTGATGACGATACCGAAACGGATGACGAACCGCTGATCGTAGAGTACGCGCGATCGTTCTTTCCGGTGTTGTTGTTGGTGTTGGTGTTGCGTAGTTTTCTTGCGGAACCCTATCAAATACCCTCCGAATCGATGGTGCCAACCTTGCAGGTTGGAGACTTCATTCTCGTCAACAAGTACGCCTACGGTATTCGACTACCGGTATTGGGAACCAAGATATTCGATGTCGATAGCCCGAAGCGGGGTGACGTCATGGTGTTCATTCCGCCGCACGATTCGCGCTACTTCATCAAGCGGGTCATCGGCCTGCCCGGCGACCATATTCGCTACGAGGCCAAAGCACTCTATATCAACGGTGAACGGGCAGAATATGAATTCGTGGGTCAATTCTTTGAAACCATCGGTCGCGATGCGGTTCCGGTGCGTGAATATCTCGAGACAATCGACGGCGTTCAGCATAAGACCTATCGCTATCCTATCGATGAACGCCCCGGCGAATGGACCGTACCCGAGAACTCATATTTCATGATGGGGGACAATCGAGATAGAAGTGACGACAGTCGCAGATGGAAGTATGCCTCAGAAGCTAAAATAGTCGGTAAGGCAGTGGCTATCTGGGTACACAAAGAGCCTGGACTCCACTGGCCTACGTTCGAACGCAATCAGTGGCTCAACGAGTGAGGTGCTAAACAGATGGCCAACTCTAAACAGCGCGGTTTTTCGGTCATTAGTGGCCTGGCAGCGGTCGCACTTATTGCGGCAACTGTCACAACCGCATTGCGCATTGGTCCACATTATGTCGACTTTCGCACAATTCAGTCGATCATGGATAGCCTGCCTGCCGACCAAGTCCATGACATGGACAAAGGGGCAATCAGGGAAATCTTGCGCAAGCGCTTCCGCATCAACAATATCCGCGGCTTCAAGGTTCAAGATATACTGACCATCGAGCGGTCCAAAGGGAGTACGGTCGTTGATATCGACTATGAAGTGCGCGAAAACCTGCTGTTCAACGCGGATATCGTGGTGATGTTCGACGACCAATACGAATATAACTAATCTAGAAAAGCTACAAGCCAAGCTTCAACATACCTTTGCCGACCCGGCGCTGTTGACGCGAGCGTTAACGCACAAAAGCGCCTCCCAAGACAACAACGAACGGCTCGAGTTCCTGGGCGACGCCGTGCTCGGCTACGTGATCGCCGAACACCTGCATCGCACCCGTCAGGGCGAGCAGGAGGATCTGCTGACGCTGGCGCGCGCGAGCCTCGTCAATCGAAAGACGTTGGCTCACCTAGCCCGCGAGCTAGCATTGGGCGACTATCTTATTCTGGGTTCGGGAGAACTGAAATCTGGTGGACACAGCCGAGATTCGATTCTTGCGGATGCGTTGGAAGGCGTCATTGGTGCGGTACATGAGGACGGCGGCATTGAAGCAGCTCGCGCGTTGCTCGAGAGGTTGTTCGAGCAACGACTTCGAGAGGTCGACGCCCGCAATACCAAGGACCCTAAAACCGAGTTGCAAGAACACCTGCAAGCACGCTCGCTACCGCTTCCCGAATACGCAATCGTAGGTACCGAAGGCCTAGATCATGAACGTGTGTTCGAAGTGAGCTGTGAAGTCGCACTCTTGCAGTTGCGGGTGACCGCCACAGGGTCGAGTCGCAAAGATGCCGAGAAGCGTGCCGCTGCGATGATGCTCCAGGAGTTCGAAAGAAAGTGACAGAAGCGTCAACCTACTGCGGATACGTGGCGATCATCGGCAGGCCCAACGTGGGTAAATCCACTCTGTTGAATCATGTGCTGCGGCAAAAACTCAGTATCACGTCGCGCAAGCCCCAAACCACGCGCCACAACATGCTCGGTGTCGATACCGAAGGGATGCACCAGGCCATATATGTCGATACCCCGGGTATTCACGACGACGTCAAGCGCGCGATCAATCGGTACATGGTGAAGAAGGCGACGTCGGTACTCGTCGATGTTGACCTCATCGTGGTGGTTCTCGATCGAGACAAGTGGACCGAGCACGACGACTTAGTGATGAAACACGTCAAACGAGTCGGTAAACCGACCTTTGCGATCATCAATAAGGTCGATTTGATTCAGGACAAAGGCGTGTTGCTTCCGGTCATCGATCGGCTTGCGAAGATGCAGCTGTTTCAGGAAGTCATACCGTTGTCGGCTTTGAAGCAAGACGGGCTGGATGTTTTTCGCAAGCAAGTGTTTGCGCTGTTGCCAAATCATGCGCATCTGTTTCCGCCCGACCAATTAACCGATCAGAGCGAGCGATTTCTCGTCGGAGAGATCATTCGCGAGAAGCTGATGCGTAGTCTGGGCGACGAATTACCGCATCGCGCTGGCGTTGTCATCGAGGCGTTCAAGCAAGGCGACAATCTCGTCGAGATTCAGGCAGACATCTACGTCGAACGCAACGGGCAGAAACGCATCGTAATTGGCAAAGGCGGCGAGAAGTTGAAGCGTATGGGTAGTGAGGCGCGTAAGGATATCGAGAAGATGCTCGGCTGCAAAGTCATGCTACACCTATGGGTCAAAGTAAAAGCCGGTTGGACGGACAGCCATTCAGAGCTGTCAAAGATGGGATATGAGTAGGGTCGCGAAAGAGCCCGCGATCGTGATGCATACGCGGCCCTATCGCGAGACGAGCCTGATCGCGCACCTTCTGACACTCCGTCATGGCCGCGTTGCAGCGGTCGTCCGGGGGGTTCGGCGCACGCGCCGGGGTCACTCAGTGCAACCCTTCAACGAAATGCTGGTCAGCTGGTCGGGTCGCGGGGGATTGGTGACGCTGACTCAGTTCGAGGCGACCCAGAGCCGCTGGCTAACGGGCAACGCGCTCGCTGCCGCCTACTACGTCACCGAGCTGGTAACGCGCCTTACGCGCGAATGGGAGCCGCTGGAGCAGGTGTTCGGGGGCGTCGGCTGGGTACTCGAGGTCTTGCAAAACGGTGGCGATCTGGAACCGGCACTGCGCCAGTTCGAGAAGCATCTGCTCGAAGAGTTGGGTTATGGGCTCGATTTCAACCGTGATGCCAGCTCGGCTGCGCCGATCGATGCCGATGGTCGCTACCGATTGGACGCAGGCGTTGGATTCACAGCGAATTCTAGCGACGCAGGTTACGACGGACGCGTACTGCTCGAAATTGGCAAAGATTGTTATGACCATCGCGATACTAGAAATGCCGCGAAGCGTATTTTTCGGTCGGCATTGCGTGAGCACCTAGGTCCCAAGCCGCTACTGAGTCGTCGGTTGTTCAAGAATGGGGCGTAAACGACCACCACCGTTTGTCGACGTCTCTGTAGACGAACTCGACGATCAAGGCCGCGGTGTTGGTGTGGTTCAAGGGCGTCGCGTGCGCGTCAAGAATGCCTTGCCGGGCGAAACCGTCACGGCGCGAGTCTTGAAACGGCAGCGGCGTGAGTGGCTGGCCGAAACCGACGTGGTGTTACAAATGAGTTCGCGGCGCCAACAGCCGCCGTGCGAGACGTTTCCGCGGTGTGGAGGTTGCGCGCTGCAACACCTCGCTCCGGCCGATCAACTACTGCACAAACAGGCACGGTTGTTAGACGCCTTGCAATCGCATGATGTCGAGCCGGTCACCGTTCGCCCACCCGTGAGTGGCCCCCGTTACGGATATCGGACCAAGGCGCGACTAGGCGTGCGATTGGTCAACGATGAAGTATTGGTCGGGTTCCGAGAGACTGCTAGCAGCAGGGTGGCGCGCATGGATACCTGCCTAACGTTGACACCGGCGCTGGCGCGCCTGGTTCGGCCTTTGCAGGCGTTGGTAGAGGAGTTGAGCGTCAAGACTCGGGTTCCGCAGATTGAGATCGCTGCGGGTGATACTGGGCAAGCGGTTGTCGTGCGTCACCTGCAAGCGCTCAGCAGCGGTGATCGCCGCGCACTTGTTGAATTCGGTCGGGTGCACGCCGTCAAGGTGCTGACGCAGGCAGCCGGTTACGACGCGATCGAAATCGTCAGTCCGCCGGACGGTTCAGCGTTGCTCAGCTACAGCGTTCCTCAATATGGGCTTTGCTTCGAGTTTCACCCGGTTGATTTCACGCAGATAAACTTGACGATGAATCGACGCCTAGTATCGGACACCATGGCAGCTCTCGACCCGGCCCCGAATCGATGTGTTGGCGATCTGTTTTGCGGGATCGGCAACTTTTCGTTAGCGATGGCGAGACTGGGCGCGAAGGTTATCGGTATCGAGGGTAGTGCCAGCGCGATCGAGAGAGCAACGAACAATGCACGATTGAACGGTTTGGCCGACCGATGTGAGTTTCACGTACAGGATCTGTATGATCCGCAACGGCCAATCGTAATGGCTGCACAGAGTTTACTGGTTGATCCTCCGAGATCGGGATTAGGCGAACAAGTTCTACAATGCGCGTATGAAGGAGTGACAAAAGTCGTGTACGTGTCCTGTAACCCGATGACGTTCGCAGCAGATGCCCAACAACTCTGCGAGTCGGGATTTGTTTTGACGGAGGTCGGTGTCTACGACATGTTCCCTAATACCACTCACGTTGAGACGCTGGGCGTGTTCGCGCGTTAAAGGCGATGGTTAACGTCTTAAAGGATCTACCGGTCAATCGAGACGGTTCCATTGCGCTCGACGAATGGTCGGAGCGTTTGTGTGTCGATCGACCGTACCTCGATGAGACGGCGATTCTCGCTGCCGCTAGGTTTGTGGGTGAGCGTTGGGCGGAATCGATTCTGCTCAGCGGCGTGGAACTAGCCGAGCTGGTGGCAAGCCTGCACATGGATACGACGTCGGTCGTCGCCGCGTTGTTTTACAGACCTTTACGGCATGACCATTTGGACGAGTCGGATATCGTGCCCGTCATCGGTGACGAGGCCGTCGCCCTCGTGAGTTCGGTCGTTCATATGGCTGATACCAGTTTACTGGATCTGTCGAGTTCTCGGATGCTCGCGAGCGAGGCGAAAGACCAGACGGCTAATATTCGACGCATGTTGGTCGCGCTCATCGACGACGGTCGAGTAGCGGTTCTGAAGCTCGCGGAACGGGTTGTCGCGCTACGTCGCGCCAAAGCGAGTTCCGAGGAACGCAAGGCGCGGATCGCCATAGAGGCTATGACGGTTTTTGTCCCACTCGCTGGCCGACTCGGAATCTGGCGGCTGAAATGGGAACTCGAGGACCTGTCGTTGCGCTATCTGGAAACTGATGCGTACGTGCGTATAGCTCGGCAGCTCGATGGTAAGCGCAATGAGCGAGAGCAGCGCGTCAGCGACATTGTCGACGAGTTGCATGAGACGTTCAAAACCCAGGGCATCGAGGCGACCGTCACGGGGCGCGCGAAGCATATCCATGGCATTTGGCGCAAAATGCGCACCAAGAACATCCCCTTCGATGAAGTCTACGACGTACGTGCAGTGCGCGTCATTGTTGCGGATGTCGCTCAATGTTATGCCGCACTTGGTACCATTCATATGCGTTGGCGGCACATACCGAGCGAGTTCGACGACTATATCGCCGTACCCAAACAGAACGGCTACCGTTCGATTCATACCGCTGTAATCGGGCCCGATCACAAAATCTTCGAAGTGCAGATTCGTACGCCGGAGATGCACGAAGAGTCGGAATTGGGGGTGTGCGCACACTGGTCCTATAAGGACGCCGAACCAGAAGATGGATTCTATGCCGCCAAAATGGCGTTGCTGCGGCAGGTACTCGATTGGCAAGAAGAGATGGGTGGACCACGCGCACTATCCATAGAGCTGCGCGAGAAAATCCGCGAGGAGCGTATCTTCGTCTATACCCCACAAGGACACGTGGTGGATCTTACCACCGGCGCAACACCGCTAGACTTTGCCTATCGCGTACACACGGAAGTGGGCAGCCGGGCGGTCGGAGCGCGGGTCGACGGGGTCGATGTGCCTCTCAATGCGACGCTACGCACAGGACAGCGGGTGGAAATCACGACGGCTGAGGATGCAGTTCCGCTTCGCGCGTGGCTGGATCCATCACTTGGATATATAGGCACTGCGAGAGCCAAGAACAAGATTCAGAGTTGGTTCCGCTCGCTACCGTTGCGCGTGAGCATTGCAGACGGGCGGGAACAGCTGTGCACCATGATGGATAGATTGGGCGTTGCGGCGCTCAACGATGAGGAGCTGGACGCGCTTTCAGCCGCTTTTGGGTTGACGACACAAGACGATTTATTTAGGGCTGTCGCGGTGGCGGATATACAGGTGTTGGACGTCGTACTACAACAATTTGCGAACGGCGAGGACAGTTCGGGTCAACTGAGTTTGCTGCCGGAATTGTCCGTCGCTCAGTCTAGGCAAAGCCATACTTTGGAGATACGTGCGCGTAACCGGGATGGTCTACTGCGTGATGTGACCCAGCTATTGAGCGACGACAAGCACTCCCTGATCTCCACTACGGGGCGAGTCGATATGACGACCGACACGGCGTTGCTCGTCATAGAGTTACAACTAGCCAACCTCTTCGAGGTTGCGAAGGTGATCAACCGCTTGCTACACATCGAACACGTCATTGAGGTGCGACGGTTGACACGAGCAGGAGTAGGTGGTCGATGAGAGTAATCTTGCTTGGCCCGCCCGGAGCAGGTAAGGGTACACAAGCGCAGTTCATTTGCGATGCGTTCGGCATCCCCCAGATCTCCACCGGAGAAATGTTGAGGGCAGCCGTCAGCGCAGGAACGGAGCTCGGCCAAAGGGTCAAAGCGGTGATGCGGTCTGGTGCGCTCGTTTCCGACCAAATCATCATCGATTTAGTGCAAGAGCGGATCGATCAGGATGATTGCGCGAACGGGTTCTTGTTCGATGGATTTCCCCGGACCATTGCACAAGCCCAAGCCATGCAGGCTGCGGGCGTGCCTATCAATGCTGTCGTGGAAATAAGTGTGCCGGATACAGAAGTCATCAAACGCATAAGCGGGCGTCGAGTGCACCCGGCGAGCGGTCGCATTTATCACGTCGATTTCAATCCGCCCGACGTATACGGTGTTGATGACGAGTCGGGTGAACCGTTGATTCAGCGCGATGACGATCAAGAAGCAACGGTGAAGGAACGATTGTCTGTTTACCATGAACAAACTCAACCGCTTGTCGAGTTCTATCGAAAGTTGTCGAACGGGAAAAATTTGCGTTACGTCACAGTTGATGGTCGCAAAGATGTGAACGACGTCCAAAAAGAAGTACGAAAAGCGTTGCAAAACGAGTAGTTATTTCTTTTTGAATTACATACTATTCGCATCGGTTTCACGTGAGCTGTCTCTTAGCGACCGTGAAACCACTTCTAAACACAGAAGTTCGAGGATTAAGTTCAGTACGAAGCAATAACTGGATTTATTAACAAACGTATAGGAACATCCGAGGAGACCTGTATGGCAACAGCTAAACGCAAATCCCCCGCTCGCAAAAAGAAGCGAGTTGCGAAGAAAGCTACTGCAAAGAAGAAAGCAGCTAAGAGAAAGGCTGCACCGAAGCGCAAGAAGGCAGCAGCCAAGAAGCGCAAAGCGCCTAAGCGCAAGAAGGCCGCTGCTAAGAAGCGTAAAGCTCCGAAGCGCAAGAAGGCCAAAGCTAAGAAGCGTAAAGCTCCGAAGCGCAAGAA
>CBDTZM010000023.1:0-10592 GCA_965364915.1 uncultured Pseudomonadales bacterium
ACAAGCGGTTGTCGAGCCATTTCGCGAGTACTTCGGCCGCCGAGGGTGGCAGTTTGCCGTGTTGATGTTGCTGTTTCTGTTTGCTTACAAGCTCGGTGACAGCATGGCGACTGCGCTTTCGACGACCTTTTATCTAGAACTTGGATTCAGCATGACCGAGATCGGCATCATTGCCAAAAACGCCGGTTTCTGGCCGGCGATCTTCGGGGGGATATTGGGCGGTTTGCTGATCGTCAAGATCGGCATCAACAAAGGCTTGTGGCTGTTCGGTGTGGTGCAGCTTGTTACGATTCTAGGCTTCGCGTGGCTCGCCGAGGCTGGGGACGTCATTTGGATTCTGGCGGTCGTCATCGCCGCAGAGTACCTGGGTGTCGGCTTGGGCACCGCGGCGTTCGTTGCTTTCATCGCCAGAGAGACCTCGCCCAGAATGGCCGCTACGCAGTTTGCTCTGTTTACGGCCGTTACCGCGCTGCCACGTACCTTTGCTGCCGCAACGACCGGTGCGATCGTCGAGGTGGTGGGATGGGCCAATTTTTTCTACCTGTGCACGGGCCTGGCCATACCCGGCATGCTGCTGCTGTGGTGGGTTGCCCCGTTCAAGACCGCTCTCACGGCTCCCAGCGAAAATCCTTCACCACCCTAGGCCCGACAAACTCGACGCCCTCGGTTTCGAGTCGTTTGCGTTGCAACAAATGGCCGTCGCTGCCTTCCCGTAGCGATATCCGCAACCCCGCGTTGATGACCCGATGCCAGGGTAGTTTGGATCGTTTTGGCAGGTTCGACAGTGTGCGGCCGACCAGGCGAGCATGAGTTGGCATACCGGCGAGCGCCGCAACCTGGCCGTAAGTCGCGACCTTGCCCTTCGGGATCATCGCGACGACCTGCCATATCCTCTCCTGTGGAGAGGCGCTCTCCTGGGGAGAGGCGCTCTCAGCCGGAGAGTCACCGTCTTGCTGCGGCATTTGACTTAACCCTTCATCGCCCCCAGATTGATGATAACGCCGCTTCCAGGAGCGCCCCTTGATACTGTTGGTCTTCTTCCTCACGCCCATAGTCGAAATGTACCTCCTGATAGAGGTAGGTGGCCAGATCGGCAGCCTCCCGACGATCGGATTGGTGATGCTGACGGCGGTGATTGGGGTCGCCCTGCTGAAGAGGCAGGGTCTTGCCACGCTGACCCGCGGCATGGGCCGCATGCAGCGCGGTGAAGTGCCGATCGGCGAGATGGCAGAAGGCATTCTGCTGGCGGTTGCCGGGGCGCTGTTGCTGACGCCCGGCTTCGTGACGGATGCGATCGGCTTCGTGCTGCTATGGCCGCCGACCCGTGTCATCGTGGCCCGCTGGCTGCTCTCGAGAGTGACGATCGTGACGCCCAATCGACCCAACGATCCGGCAAATCCGCAATCCAACACGATTGAAGGCGATTTCGAACGAAAATAGACCTTTTCCTTACGTTCAGGTCTTGAATCTCCGTCCAACGGCCCTATTATATGCGACCCCTACGTTTAGCACTCTCATGGGGAGAGTGCTAATTGTGAATTGAAAGACCCGCAACCCCTATCTGGGGAAGGAAATTGGGAGACCACAGGTAATGAACATTCGACCTCTACACGATCGCGTCGTTGTGCGCCGATTGGAAGAAGAGACCCTCACGGCTGGGGGTATCGTTCTGCCCGACTCAGCGGCAGAGAAGCCGTCTCAAGGCGAAATACTGGCTGTTGGCTCAGGCAAGCTCCTGGACAACGGTGACGTGCGAGCGTTGGACGTCAAAGTCGGCGACAAGATCATATTCGGCCAGTACGGCGGCAGCACCGTGAAGATCGATGGTGATGAGCTGCTGATTCTCACCGAGAGTGAAATCTTCGGTGTGCTGGAAGACTAACGGAACAAGACGAGATTAATGAGGAATAAGCGATGAGCGCTAAAGACGTACAATTTGGAGATGCCGCGCGCGGCCGCATGCTGGACGGTGTAAACCTACTTGCCGAGGCCGTCAAAATCACCTTAGGCCCCAAAGGCCGCAACGTGATATTGGATAAATCCTTCGGTGCCCCCACGGTCACGAAGGATGGTGTATCCGTTGCCAAAGAGATCGAACTGAAAGACAAGTTCGAGAATATGGGCGCACAGATGGTGAAAGAGGTTGCCAGCCAAACCTCTGACGAGGCGGGCGACGGCACCACCACTGCAACGGTGTTGGCGCAAGCCATTCTCACCGAAGGTTTGAAGTCGGTGGCCGCGGGTATGAATCCGATGGATTTGAAACGCGGCATCGACAAGGCTGTTGCGGCAGCGGTCGAGGCCATCAGCAAGATGTCCACCCCTTGCGAAGATTCCAAGGCGGTTGCCCAAGTCGGCAGCATCTCTGCGAATGCCGACGAGGCAGTCGGCCAGATCATTGCCGATGCGATGGACAAGGTTGGCCGTGAAGGCGTGATTACGGTGGAGGAAGGCAGTGGTCTCGAAAACGAGCTCGATGTCGTGGAAGGCATGCAGTTCGACCGCGGTTATCTCTCTCCGTACTTCATCAACAATCAAGAATCCATGTCCGCAGACCTGGAAGAGCCGTACATATTGTTGTGCGACAAGAAAATCTCCAACATCCGCGACATGCTGCCGATCCTCGAGAGCGTGGCAAAAGCCGGTAAATCGCTGATGGTCGTTGCCGAAGACATCGAAGGTGAGGCGCTGGCGACGTTGGTCGTGAACAACATGCGCGGCATCGTCAAAGTCTCGGCGGCTAAAGCACCGGGTTTCGGCGATCGCCGCAAAGCCATGCTGCAAGATATCGCCATCCTCACCGGTGGCACGGTGATTTCCGAAGAAGTCGGCCTGACGCTCGAAGGCGCCTCGCTCGACGACCTGGGGACGGCTAAGCGTACCTCGGCAACCAAAGAAAATACCACCATCATCGATGGCGCAGGTACCACCGCCGACATCGAAGGCCGTATCAAGCAGATTCGCGCGGAGATCGAAGACACCAGCTCCGACTACGATCGCGAAAAATTGCAAGAGCGTCTCGCGAAGCTCGCCGGTGGCGTAGCTGTGATCAAAGTCGGTGCGCCGACCGAGATCGAAATGAAAGAGAAGAAGGCCCGTGTCGAAGACGCGCTGCATTCGACTCGTGCCGCGGTTGAAGAAGGTGTCGTTGCCGGTGGCGGCGTTGCGCTGGTTCGCGCAGTGGATGCCGTCTCCAAAGTGAAAGGTGACAACGAAGACCAGAACGTTGGTATCAGTATTACCACTCGTGCTTTGACCACGCCATTGCGCCAGATTGCGGCCAACGCAGGCGCTGAAGGCGCCGTCGTCCTGGACAAAGTGGCAAACCTAAAAGGTAACGAGGGCTTCAACGCACAGACCGGCGAGTACGGTGACATGATCGAGATGGGTATTCTCGATCCCGCCAAGGTGACTCGCACGGCGCTGCAAGCCGCCGCCTCGGTGGCCGGCCTCATGATCACGACCGAAGCCATGGTTAGTGAGATGCCGGAAGACAACCCGCCGCCGCCGATGGGTGGTGGCATGCCCGATATGGGTGGAATGATGTAATTGGGGTAGCACTACCCAATGACCACCTCGAAACCCCGGCTTGCCGGGGTTTCTTTTTATGCGCAATGATCTACTTCTTCCAGAAGTCCGCGCTGTACCACTGACAGGCTAGCTTTAGCCCCGATCCCCTTTGCGCTATATTCCTCCGGCTTAGAACGATAAACACATGTGGGGGGTAACGAATCATGGAAATGGCAATCATTGACTATCTAGCCAGGTGGGGCCACTACTTGGCCGGTATCACGTGGATCGGATTGCTTTACTACTTCAACTTCGTGCAAACGGAGTATTTCAAGGAAGCCGATCCGGCGGCACGCACCGATGCTTTTGTCGGACTGGTTCCGCGGGCTTTGTGGTGGTTTCGTTGGGGGGCGATGTTCACCTTCCTCACCGGCTTGATCATGCTGGGTATTCGCGGTGCTGGATTGACCGTCGACATCACAATCGGTGCGGTGCTCGGTACGCTGATGTTCTTGAACGTGTGGCTGATCATCTGGCCCAATCAGAAGATCGTCATTGCGTCCAACCAGCAGGTCAAAGACGGCGGCGAGGCGCTGGCGGAGGCGGGCGCCGCAGCACCGAAAGCCGGGTTGGCATCTAGAACGAACACCTTGTTCTCGATTCCCATGCTGTACTTCATGGGGTCCAGCGCGCACTTGCCGAATGGCAGTATTGGTGGCGAGTCCATGGCGTTGATCGCGTCGTTGGTGGTTATCGCAGCGCTCGAACTGAACGCTATCTTCGGCAAGCCCGGGCCTATGGCCCCGGTGAAGGGCGTCATAATCGCTGGATTCGGTTTGACGCTGGTTTTGTGGGGATTGCTCAAGGTCCTCTGATGGCCGCCTAGATTTGACGAGCCCGCGCATGACGCGGGCTTTTTTTTGCATATAATTCCCGCGTCCCGCTTACGAGGTTGCATTGATGGCAGAACGTCCCCGACCAAAATCACCGAGCATCTCCACTACACCCGAAGACGCGGTGGCGCGTCGACGTCCAGGCCCCGGCGGCCGCCGGCGTGCGGGCGGCGATGGCAGCGGCACCGGTCGCATGATCGGCATCAATCTCATTTTGGCCGTCTTGGTTGCGGGCCTGGTCGTTGCCGGTTGGTTCATCGCCAATCAACATCAGTTGTTGAAGGACGAGCAGCACAAGGTCGCGTCTGCCAATACGCGCATCGAAGCCTTGGAAAACCGCTCGATGGCGACCGATGCGGTGATGACCGAAGCGGGCGCTGAAACCGATGAACAGATCAATCTCTGGGAATCCGAGATTCGCAAACTGTGGGCAATATCCAACGAGCGCAACAAAAAGTGGATCGAGGACAACCAAAAGTCGCTCGCGCGGCAAAAAGGCACCATCAGCTCACTGGAGTCGAACGACAGGACCTTGAAAAGCGCCGTCGACCGGCACGAGAAGGCGTTTGCGCAGCAACAAGCCGTCATCGATCAGCTTGCGAGCATCGAACTGCAGTTGCAGCAGATACTCAGAGGCCAGCGTGACCTGGTCGACAAAGTCAACGTGGCAAGCCAATCGGTGGCAAGCATGGCCACTCGCGTGACCGACAACGAACAAGCGGTGGCGGCTATCGACGCGTATCGGTTGCAGATCAACTCTAGGTTGTCGACGATCGAACGCCGTCTGGATACCACAACCCCAACACTTTGATTTCGTTCAACAAAAAGTCCGTCCCGAGACACCCTGCACAGACGTAGTGTGATCTAGATCCAGCTAGATTGAGCACCATCGCGGCATACTGCCCCGGTTGAGAGCAACAGGTATTGGCGATGGAAGTTGGCAGCCACAAGCCAACCTTGTGTACGGTGGGCGAGACGCACTCGGGTCTCGTGGCGGCCGCACGAGTACTAGGGTGGAATCTTTTCGAACAACAAGCGTCGTCGCTCGATGCCGCTGATACCGATGGTTCTCTCAACCAGGGCGTCGCGGTGGTGCTGACGCCCCAAGCGAGCGTCGCCGAGCTGAAGCGCGCGTACCCGCACGCACTGATCTTGAGCGAAGAAGCCGGACCTGCGGCCGATTTGCAACTGAGTGTCGATACCACCAAAGAAGTGCTCCAGGGGTTGTTGGCCCATGGCGAAGCGCATTGGCGGCGCAATCTCAAGGTATTACAGCTGGTGCGCGAAGTCGGCACGCGGCGCCAACGCATGCATCAGCTCTCAGAGATCGGGCTTTCCCTCTCGACGCGTATGGAGCTCGACGAGCTGCTCGAAACCATTCTTTCGGAGGCGCGGCGTATTGCCGGTTGCGATGCCGGTTCGTTGTACTTGGTCGAGGAAGGCGAAGAGTTCAAGAACCTGTCATTCAAACTCGCACAGAACGATTCGCTCGACGTGCCCTACGTCGAAAAACGCTTGCCGCTGACAACCGAGAGTCTCGCGGGTTACGTAGCCTTATCGGGCGAAGAGCTCAACATCAACGACGTCTATGAGCTGCCGAAGAAAACCCCGTACTCGTTCAATCGTTCGTTCGATGAGCAGATGGGTTACCGAACCCAATCCATGCTGGTGCTGCCGATGCGCAACTACCGCCAGGAGGTGGTCGGCGTGTTGCAGTTTATCAACCGTTTACATCCGTTCACTAAGCAGCCGATGCCCTTTGACGAGGAAATTGCCGAACTGTTGCGCGCGGTCGCTAGCCAGGCGGCTGTTTCGATTCAGAAGAACACGCTCATTCGAGATATCAACCAGCTGTTCGAGAGTTTCGTTCAGGCTTCCGTCAAAACCATTGAACAACGAGATCCGACCACCAGCGGCCACTCGTTCCGCGTTGCCGATACGACAGTCGCCTTGTTGGAGGATCTTCCCAGATCTCAACTTGCGCGTTTTCGCGACTTGAGCCACAGCGTCGAACACATTCGAGAGGTGCGTTATGCAGCGCTTCTGCATGACTTTGGCAAGGTCAGCGTTCGCGAGGACGTTCTCACCAAGCCAAAGAAGTTGAGTGAAGATCGTCTCGAGATCATCCACTACCGTGTCGAGCTGGAGAAAGAGCGTTTGCGCCGCCGCGCCGTAGAACGCGAACTCGATTTCCTACATCGTGGTGTCGTCGAACTGCAAGCCGCGCGACATCAAGTACATCGCGAACTTGCCAAGGACCTATCGCAGTTGGACGACTACCTGGAATGGGTTACGCGAGCGAATGAACCCAACGTGCTCGACGAAGGTGGTTTTGAACACCTCAACACGATTCGCGAGTACGGCTACCGGGAGTTCGACGGCACCTTGAGCGGGTTGATCAACGATCAGGAGCTGCTGGCGTTGTCTGTACGCCGGGGCAGCTTGACGCCGGACGAGCGGCGCGAAATTCAGTCCCACGTTGTGCACACCAAAGAGTTTCTGTCGGTTCTGCCTTGGCCGCCGGAGTTGCAACGCGTACCGGAAATCGCTGGCGCTCACCATGAAAAACTGGACGGCAGCGGCTATCCGGACGGGCTGGAAGGCGAGCAAATTCCCCTCGCTAGCCGCGTGATGACGGTCTGTGACATTTACGATGCGTTGACCGCAATGGATCGCCCGTACAAACCGGCGATGTCCGATCCGCATGCGTTCGAAATACTCGAAGACGAGGCCGGGCGCGGACTATTGGACACCGACATCGTTGAGGTCTTCATCAAGAGCCGGGTCGAGAAGGCTGACGTGTCCATCAGGTCAGTGGCGCTAGGCGGAAGCTAAAACTCGGCGGACGCCAACACTCGGCGTGGTCAGAGCCTAGTCATTCTCCCAACTCTCTAATACCGAGATCTCCACCAGATACTCACCGAAGTGCAATACCACGCCGCCTTCGGTGATTTCGTCGATCGTCATGCCCTCCACCAGCTCCCCTTCGGTTCTCCGCGTGCCGTTGATCACCACGGCCCGAAGCTCTGGGTCGTCGGCAAAAATGTGCGTGGAGAAGGCTAATCCCGGAAATCCAGCGCGCGCCGACGACGGCAACTCGCTGAGGGCGACGCGCTTGAACCTCGGCTGCGTTGGCGTTCGCGATTGAGGCGGCTGCGTAACAGCGGCGGCGGCGTCCACTGGCGGTTCCGCATTGGGCACAGTTTCAGCGGTCCGCGTCGGTTCAGATTGTTCCGGCCCAGCCGCGCTTTGTTGAGGTGTGGGTATCGGCTGCACCTCGGCAACCGCCGCCTGCGGATTTGCCCACCAGGCCAGCCACGCACCGAAGATCGCGGCGTTGACCAGCAACGCGATGCCAATCACCCAAAGTGCTAGACGGTATTTCTGACGCTCCGCCTGGGTGCGTTCGGCCTCTGCGATGACCAACGCCGCCGCCGCTTTGGGGTCGCGCGCCGCTTCGCTTTTCTTCAATGCATCGAGAATATACGACACGCTCAGGATCTCAGCTTCGGCGTTGCCAGATGCAGCCGGTCGGCCAACCGAATCCAGGTTGCGGGGCCGACGATACCGTCCGTCAACAAGCCTTCTTGTTGTTGGAACGTGGTCACGGCGTCGTGAAGCGACGAGTCGAATCGATTGGCCACAGGCGAGGGGGCGATGGCGACGACATTGGCGAGCTGCGCGCGTAACCATCCCACCGACGAATGTTCGTCGCCTTCGCGTAGACTACCGCGATACCCGGGCGGTGTTTGCCAAAGCACCACGTAGCGGCCAAACCAGACGTCGCGTAGGTGTTTAGGTGTCACGTCGTGTTCCGCGCCGCCAAGGTGCAACGCATAGCGGCCTGCCTCGATGGCGGTGATTGCGGCGTAGAAAGGGGTCTCGTCGGTGTCCCACAGTTCCAACACCACAGGCAGGTTGAGCCGCTCAATGTCAGACCAACTGCCGCTTCGGCTAAGGCATTGCAGCCCGACCGTGGCCGCGAAATCGCAGGGTATTCCCTCCGTATCGGTCCTGTAATCGTATCCCCAATGGTGAAACACCGCCGCATACGCAAGGCGCTGCGTGACGAAACTCGACGCCTCCGGGCGGGCTACAACATGGACCTCATCGATTGCGGCGACCGGTGTCGTCTTGACGGCCTGCGGTGTCGGCGCGTCTATCGTTGCCTGTGTGGTTGCCGTCGCTGGTGAGGTTTGCTTGGCCGGGTCGGGTGCTCCGGCAACGACCGGTTCGCCAATGATCGGTGGTTGACGCGTTGCGTTGATGGGCTCCGGCGTGCTCGGCACCACGGTTGCCGGCGACGAGAGCCAAGCCCATGTCATCGCCGCTGCGGCAGACCCGACGACGCCCGCTGCCAGCCACCAGCGATAGTGGTGCTGCTCCCCCAACACCTCTTTGGCGGCATGGGCGACGATGCTTCGCGTGATGCGTTTCTTATCCTCGACGTAGGCGCCGAGAAGTGCCCGGTCGGCGATGATGTTGACCAATCTCGGTGTGCCGCTCGATAGGCGGAACAGCTTGCCGAGCGCGCGGTCGGTAAACAGGTCGGGATTGCCGCCGGCGGTCGACAATCGGTGCGACACGTACGCATAGCAGTCGTCCCGGTCCAGCGGCATCAGGTGATAGCGCGCGGTGATACGCTGGGCAAGCTGGCGTAACTCGCTACGGTCCAACAACTCGCCAAGTTCCGGCTGTCCCAGCAATATGATGCGCAGCAACTTGCGCTCGTTGGTTTCCAGGTTGGTCAGCAGTCGAATCTGTTCCAGCACCGCGGGTGACAGATTCTGAGCTTCGTCGATGATGACGACGGTACTCCGCCCATCTTGGTGGGTGGCCAGCAAATGCCGGTTCAGGACGTCGATGTACTGTTTGACGCTTTTGAGCTCACGCTTGTCGAACGCAATACCGAGCTCCTCGCAAATCGTTTCCAGCAACTCTCCGACGGTCAGTCGCGGGTTCAGGACGAAAGCGACGTCGAGGTGCGGCGGCGTTTGTTTGATGAGGTTGCGCAACAGCGTCGTTTTGCCGGTGCCGACTTCGCCGGTGATCAGTACGAAGCCGCCGTGCTCGAACCCATACATCAAGTGGGCGAGCGCCTCGCGGTGTCCTTGGCTGAGGTACAGAAAGCTGGGATCCGGCGCGATCGAGAACGGGTCTTTGTCGAAATTGAAGTAGTCGTGGTACACGCGTGTCAGCCGGATGCCGTTGGCGGCTTCGTTAGGTTGATTAGATCGTCTTTGGCTTGCCAAAGCGATTCGATGAATGGACCCAAGCTTTTGCGCTGCTCGCCCAAATCGGTGCTTTGCATCGACGGACTTAGTTGGTGCAGTTCGATCTTTATCGTCACCCTGTCGCACTTGCCTTGCAGGAATTCCCAGAAACCCGGCGCGCCGTTCGGATAGACGATAGAGACGTCGATGAGCTCGTCGAGCTCATCGGCGAGCCCGCTCAACACGTAGCTCAATCCGCCGATACGTGGGTTCAGCAAGTTCTGATAGCGGGCGTTTTGAGCGGCATGTTTGTCTGTCGTGAAGCGGGTGCCCTCGAGAAAATTCAATACCGCCGTCGGATACGTGCGAAATCGATCGCAGGCTGCTAGCGTATTCTGCCGGTCTAGGTGCTTGAGACCTGGATTGGCCTCCTGGGCCTTTCGGCTAACGCGTCGAACGTACGGAAAGCCTAGCAAGTACATGGCCTGACCGAGGAACGGCAGCCAAATGAGCTGTTGTTTCGTGAAAAACTTGAGCGGCGGAATGACCGGGCGCAAGGTCGATTGCAGCAGTACGATGTCGACCCAGGTTTGATGGTTGCTGACCACCATGTACCAGCGCCGGCGGGACAACTCGGCCGTGGGCCAGGACACCTGCACGTCGATCAGTCGCAGCGTGCGATACATCAGGCGGTTGGCGCTAACCCAGCCGTCGATGATGAGGTCCATGTGTTTCGACATAGCCGCATGCCAACGACCCGTGAGCGGTAGCCGGATTAGCGCCATAATGAACAATAGGATGCAGCCCGCGATCGTGTTGACCCCAATGAACAGAGCCGCCAGTGAGCCTTTGAACCATGCCATGCGTTGTTCTTAACACAGTAAAAACCGTCGTTCCAGCGATTGCACGGTGGAGTGCCGGTTTGATCGTGGTGGTTTTGTTGAGCGGCTGCGATTCGCTCGGTTACTACGCACAT
>CBDTZM010000024.1:0-10544 GCA_965364915.1 uncultured Pseudomonadales bacterium
AGGTTTTCGCAGAAAACCGACAAAGGAAATTTGCAGGAAGCAAATTTCCGGACAAGAACTAGCTTGCTTCTGTCATCTGAGCATCGATTTGCCGGCGAATTTCCGCATGCCGAGTTTCCGTGATCGGGTATTTCCAGACGATGGCCGCGCCGGCGAGGAAGAACAACGATGGTAAGGTCGAAAATAGAAACCTGAGTCCAAAGAGCTCATCCGGACCGTTGTTGGCCCCGTCAATGGCGTCGAAGCCGAACAGCGACAATCCGAAGATGGCGATGGCCGCGCCGATCGAGGAGGTCGCTTTAAAAGTGAAAGACCACGCAGAAAAGAACAAGGCCGCCCGATTCTCGCCGCTCGACAGCGTATCGAGATCGATCACGTCCGCCTTCATCGAGTTTGGCAGCGACTGGGAAAACCCGCCCGCCGCAAATCCCGTGGCGACGGTGATCGGCAGCATCCACCAGAAATCTCCTTCGCCGAGAAGCAAGTAAAACGGATGGGCGAACGCAATGACGAAGAAGGCGGCAATGTATGCCTTGTGCTTGCCGATCTGCTTCGATAACCACACCCAGAAAGGCACGGCAAAGAAGTTGGTGAGGTAGAAGAAAGTCAGCATGTAGATCGCCTGGTCTTCAGCATCGAGCACGTCGGCGATGAAGAAGATATAGAGCGGTGTCGTGATGTTGAGGCCGATCGAGCCGATCATGAACGCCACGATAAGCTGCTTGAACGGGCGGTTCTGCCACATGAGCTTCAAGCCCTTGAGTACCGGCACGGTGGATCGCACCTCAACCTGGGCTTCCGGCGTTCGTGCAAGCGTCAGCGCGACGCAGGTCGGCATGAGAATGAGCATGGTGATGCCGACGATCTCCAGTACCGCGGCACTTCCGCCGATGCCGAAAAAGATCAGTGCGGCCGCGGGCACCACTTGCGCAATCAGGCTTCCCGTCACGCCCGCCATGGCGCGTCCGCCCGTGATCCGTGAGCGCTCGTTGTAATCAGAAGATAGCTCAGCGCCCCAGGCGTAGTAGGGAATGAGCATCATCGTTACGCCGATCGACAACACCATGCTCCAGATCAGCATGTGCGCGGCGCCGGCGTCGGCGGGCGGCATGAACAACATGTAGACCGACAGCATCATCAACGGCGTTGCCGCTAGGATCCAGGGGCGCCGCCGCCCGAATCGGGTGCGCGTGTGATCGCTGATGTAGCCCATCAACGGATCGGTGATCACGTCGAATACGCGAACCGCGATCATGATCGTGCCGACTACTGCCAGCGGCAGGCCGACATCGCTCGCATAGAAGCGCGGGATGAATACGAGCACCGGAAAGATCGACATGGTGACCGGTAGGTCGGTTAAGCTGTAGTAGAAAAGCGTCGACTTTTTCAGTGAAGGCAATCCGCTACTTCCTCGATAGTCCAGTGGCATCCGTAGATTCGCAGTTGACAGCACTCAATGCTTTGCGATCACATCACTCCCTCAGAGAGGGCGAAAGCGCACAATGACAGAACGATACGACGACGTCGAACGTAATCCCCCGGCGGCCACATGAGCTATACGGGAGCAGATCTCATTGCGGAAAAGCTGGCGGCTCTCGACATCAAGCATGTCTTTGGCATCGTCAGTATTCACAACATGCCGATCTTCGATGCCATCAATCGGCTTGGCGAGACGCAGATCATCGACGTACGCCACGAACAAGCGGGCACGCACGCGGCCGACGGCTATGCGCGCGCCACCGGCAATCTCGGGGTCATGATCGCGAGTACCGGACCCGGTACCACCAATACCGTGACTGGCCTATACGAGGCTCAGTATGCGTCGTCCAGAGTCCTCGTTATTACGGGACAGGTGGAAACGGGCTTTTACGGCAAAGGGCTCTCATATGTACACGAGGCGGAAAACCAGATTGCCATGTTGCAAACCGTGGCGCGGCGCGTCGAAAGCCCGCGCCACATCGATCAGCTAGAGGCTGCGTTCAACGGGGTCGTACAAGATATATTCACCGGCCGGGGCGCACCCGGCGCGTTGGAGGTGCCGATCGACCTGCAGTACGCAGAAGCCGGGTCGCCTGCGCCGTTCGAGATACGCGAACGCGAATTTATGCCAGACACGAAGGACGTCGACGCTGCTCTCGCCCACATCCAGGGCTCGAGCCGCCGGCTTATCGTGGCGGGTGGGGGCGTGATTGCAGCGGGTGCCGGTGAACAGCTTGCCTTGTTGGCAGAGCGGCTGGATGCACCGGTCATCACGACCGTCGATGGGCGCGGCGCCATACCGGACGATCACGAACTTTGTGTGGGCAACTACTACCAAAGTGCCGGCATCTACCAAGCCGTTGCGGATGCCGATCTGACGATTGCGATCGGCACCAAGTTCGCCGTAGGCGTGGACGGACAGGGGGCGAGGTTCAAACCACCCGGCGAGCTGCTGCAAATAGACATCGATCCCAACATGATCGGTCGTACCCATCGTGCCGATGTCGGCATCAACAGCGATGCCAAAGCGGCATTGGTGGCCATCAATGCCGCTTTGCAGGACGTCTCGCCAAACGATGGACAGTTCAACCAAACCGTTTGGGAAGCTCGCGATGGCGTGCACGCTGCAATGCGCAAACGATTGGGTCCGGACTACGCGGCGATGATGGACTGCATGCGCGACAAGCTGCCTAGAGACGGGTTGTGGATACGTGATTCGACGATTGCCGCGTACAACTTCGGTAATCAGCTGTTTCCGATCTACGAGCCTCGCACCTCGATCAACCCGTCGTCGGGTGCGATCGGCCCGGGCTTGCCTTTGGCGATTGGCGCCGCGATTGCGACCAACAAACAGACGTTGCTGATTCACGGCGACGGCGGATTCATGTTTCATGCCACGGAACTGGCCACGGCGGCGCAGTACGAAGTACCGTTGGTGGTGTGCGTATTCAATGATGGCGGCTATGGCGTCCTCAGGTGGCTACAAGACACGCGGTTCGGCCGCATCAACGAAACCGATCTAGGCACGATGGATTTCGTGACGATGGGCCAGAGCATGGGCGTGCCGGGTCAACGCGTAGAAAACATGCAGGAGTTCGATGCGGCCCTTGCGGTCGGCATGGATGCCCAAGGTCCTTACCTGATAGACATCGACATGGAGCATTTCGCGCCCATGGAGATCTCCATCATGCCGAAGAAGAAATAGTGTCGATTCGACTGGAAAAGCCTTGGCAGCCGCTGGAAGCCCTGGACGAGTTGCCGGGACAACTAGGTGTGTTCCAATTGGGCAACGCCGGCGGCGAAGTGCTCTACATTGGTTACGCGGGCGGCAAAAGTCAGTTTGGACTACGCAGCGCCATTGCCGATGCGCTTACCCACGTCAAGGCCGCCACTGGCTACCGGTTAGAAATCACGACGGCGTATCTCACGCGCTATCAAGAACTGTTGATGGTGCACCAGGCAGATCATGGGCAACTACCGCAAGCCAACGAACCGGTAGATCGTCTCGGTCGATTGAGCCCGGCGTAGTCGAATGGACCTAACTCTCTCCGAAGAGCAAGAGATGATCGTCGGCATGGTTCGACGTTTCGTTCGCGAGGAAATCGTGCCGCTCGAACTGGGGCTCGACCCCGATGCCGATTCACTCGCCGCCGACGATCGAGATCGCTTGATCGATAAGACCAAGGCGATGGGTCTGTACGGGTTGGGCATACCAGCCGAATATGGTGGTCCCGAAGTCGGCCTGGTTACGCGTACGCTGTTGGCGATCGAGATGAGCCAGCATCGCGCCGGTTTGTACGCGCCCTGTTACGGCGTGTTTGGCGGTGCCGGGCTCGCTCAGTTGTTCGAAGCAACGGACGATCAGAAAGAACGCTATCTCTACCCGACGCTCCGGGGTGAAAAGCGCGGCTTTTTCGGCCTGACCGAACCCTCCGGCGGTAGCGATCCGGCGCGCGCGATACAAACCAAAGCCGTTCAGGATGGCGACGATTGGATCGTCAACGGCGGCAAGATCTTCATCAGCGGGGCGGATAAGGCCGACTACGGGTTGGTGTTTGCGCGCACCGACAAAGATAAGGGCCGCAATGGCGTGACCTGTTTCATCGTCGATACCGATACGCCTGGATTTCACGTGCGCCGTGTCATACACACGTTGCGCTCCGCGCATTACGCGACCGAGCTGCAGTTCGAGGACATGCGTGTACCGGGCAGCAACATATTGGGGGAGGTCAATCGAGGCTTTGCGATTGCCAACGATCGCCTCACGAGTCAACGCATTCCCTATGCCGCCGGCTGTGTGGGTGTTGCCATCAAGGCGCACGAGATGGCTCTGGAGTACGTGCCGCAACGCGAGACGTTTGGCGCGCCGCTGTCGTCGCGTCAGGCGATCCAATGGATGCTCGTCGACAATGAGATCGATATCAAACAAGCGCGCTGGTTGACGTTGGAAGCCGCCGACCGCGCCGAACGGGGCGAGTCGTTCCGCAAGGAAGCGGCCATGGCTAAGCTCGTTGCCACCGAGGCGGGCGGGCGCGTCGTGGACCGCTGCATGCAGATGTTCGGCGGCTACGGCGTCACGAAGGACTTTCCATTCGAGCGTTGGTATCGAGAGATGCGCATACGCCGCATTGGCGAAGGACCAAGCGAAGTACAGCGCCACATCATTGCCAGGGATATCCTGGGCGCCTCGCTACGCTGAACCCAAACCGGCCGGGCCAGGTTAAAAGGTTTGGCCCGGCCGCGTTTGTAATTCGCGGACGTAGCCGACCAGTTCGGCTATTTCATCTTCAGAAAGCTGGGCCCACGGAGGCATCAACGTCGATCCGCCATAAATGGCGGTGCCGTTTTTGATGACGTTGGCGAGGTCTTGATCGGTGCCTCGCTGCCAATCGGCGTCGGTGTCGAACTTGAATGCGCTTTGGGTGAACGGTCTCGGTTTTAGCAGGTGTTCCGGTACGCCGGCGCCATCGCCCATGCCTTCGGAGCCGTGGCAGGTCTGGCAGAGAGAGTCATAGAGTTCCTTGCCCTCTGCCATCACGCTGGCAGGCGCAATAGCCAACAAAACAATCAACGCTACATGGTTTCGACGCACGCTCAAGATCCCCCATCTTCGATATCAAATTCCAACACCACCACCTTGAAAAACTCCAGGTCGACAATGCCGTTTGCCGAATAAGTTGCGCCGTTGGCGCTTACCGTAACCGCGTACGCAGCGGGGGCGGGACTGCGCTGGTTGTCGCAACGTCGGGGGTGGTCGACGCCGACCCGATAGCGCCCAGGCCAGGGGTTGGTAAAGCGGACTTCTTCGATACGCGGGCCGGGTGTATCGCATCGCACGTCCTTAGCGATGACCCCGCCGGTGCTGGACTCGTGCCGCGCGAAATACACGGTATCCAACAACGGATCCGTAACGTACAAGTCCAGGTCCGCTTCGGCGCCGAACGCTAGCCGTACGACGATGCCCGTCGTGGCCTCGACGGTGCTCGCTGCAAAATCATCGGCCAACGCTTGGGCCTGCGCGTTCAAAGCCGTGAGTTGTGCCTCGGACAACGGCGGTTTTGCACAGCCGCCGAATGCTAGCGTGAGACTCCCAACGAGCGCGAGCGCCAGATGGTTAGGTGCCCAACCGGACCTCATTGTCCCCCTGCAACCCCCGAGACCGGTGTCGGGGTAAGACGTAATACCCGCGGAATACCTGTCTCGATTTGCCAGGTAGGCACGTTCGAATTGCTGGTCCAGACACCTCCTTCGCTGTCGAAATCGATATCGCGCGTGTAGGTGACCTGGGTGGGCAATGGGTAGATCGTGAACGCTTCTGTTGTCGTATCGAAACTGATCAGCGTGTCGCTGTTGGTTCCGCAGATCCAAACGGTGTCGGTATTCAGATCGACATTCAACGAGTACGGCGTTTCGGTCCCCAGCGGCTCGATGGGCACGGGGTAGCTCGTGAAGTCTAGGGTTTCGGGGTTGAATTTCGAGATGAGGTTTGATGAAAAACCCGGAATCCACAGGTTGCCTTTGGAGTCGAAGCGCATGCGGCGCGGTGCGGAAAACGGCGTATCGATCATGGTGACTTCGAACGTGTCGGGGTCGATGCGGCCGATTCGATGCGCGTTCAGCTGGCTGAACCAGATGTCGCCGTTCGGTGCGATGTCGATACCGTAGGGCACTGGACCGAATCCTTCACCACCACCGCTGCCGCCGGCTGCAGCGCTCAAGTCGACGTACTGAGAGATCCACATGAAGAATGGCAGCATGCGCAGCATGACCCCCTCGCCGAAGCTGCGCGCCGGAACCGAAATCGTCTCGTGCTGACCGGAACTCGGATCGTACATGCCGACGTGATTGGACCCGGCGATCGTGTACCAGACCCGGTCGTGATCATCGATGCGTAGGGTGTGCGGGTATATGCCGCTCGGCAGCGGCTCGATCGTAAAGGAGTTGTCGCTCGGATCGAACTTGGCCAGCCGGTTGCCGGTTGCCAGGGTTATCCAGATAGCCCCTTCGCTGTTCACTTGCAGCGAGTGAGGACCCACGTGCATGTCCGAATTGGACGGTAAGGCGCCCGACCCCATGTTGCCGCCCAGCGGTACTTCTTCACGGGGGATGCTGAACCATTCACGTTCCCCACCTGGGGCGCTTGGGTTCAGGCGGAAAAGCGTGTCGGTGGCCATGTCGACGGAGTAAATAGCGCCGCTCGGGTGCACGACCATATCGTGCTGCATAGACGAACGGCCACCGAGCTGAAACTCGTCGACGACCGCTTGACGCACCTCTAACGAAGGCGGCGGCGCAAATCCCGGGCTTTGCCAACCCTGGGTCAATATAGGGACTGCGGTGGCCGGATCGTATGCTGTGTTGAACAATTCCGGTACGCGATCGCGCAGATCTTCATCCAAGCCTGCGCCCATGCGTGCCATCAGTGCCAAGATCTTGTCCCATTCTTCCGGTTCGCGTTGCAAGCGGGTGGCCGGACTGCCTTGTTGGTGACAGAACGTACATTGCCTGACGAATTGCTCGCGATCGTGTTCGGACTCGAGTCTGGAGAGCAGCAGGTCGTACCAGCGATTCGCCGGAAGCTGGTCGGCGACGAGTGCCGGGTCGGTATGCCGCACCATCGCAAAGTTCAACGGCGTGAGTTCGTCGGCGGCGGTGACGTGGCCGCCGGAGCGAACGTCATGCCAACCTATCCGTCGAACACGAATGAGGTGGTCGGTTGACTCTGGCAGCCCACCGAGTTCGAAATGGCCGTCATCATCGGTAAACACCGTTCGTTCCTGAAAAGGTGTGTTGAAACGGGCCGTGACCATGGCGCCGGCGATGGGGTCACCCGCCTCGTCCAACACGCGACCCTGAAAGCCGGCGGCGTGGGTAACGCTACCCAGCACCAGGCCGGTCAGCAGTAGCAGGGCTCTCGTAACTCGCAAGTCGTTCATCGATTCCACCTATGACGTGATCGTGTCGAATTTACTGCGCTTGGCGCATAAACGCCAGTTAACTGGCTTGGCAGAAAGCGAGCAGAAGCTTGTTGACCGCTTCGGGATGCTCCATCGACGGGAGGTGCGCAGCGTTCTCGATCATGGTCGACGTGACGTTCGGAAGCTGTGCTTCGAGGTGCGCGTGCTGTTGATGTACGTGTGGAAAGTCGAGACGGCCAGCGATCAACAAGACCGGTACGTTGATGTCTGCGACTTGCTCGAAAACGGAATCCAGTTTGCGTTCTTCGGAGAGCTCACGGTGAGCTAGCGCGTATCGGTTCATTTCGAGGAACAGTTCTCGTGTGGCTCCAGAGACACGACCCGGGTTCTCACCTGGACCGTCGAGCCACACGTTGGCTTCGATGTCGTTCAACAAGATCGGGTCGCCGGCTGCGTCCGCAGCATGGTACGCGTCGACGATAGGTTTTAAGTGGGGCGGTATGGCTGGTTCTGGGGCGCCCGAAATGGCAGTCGAGATCAAGACCAGCCCGGTGACCGCATGCGGGTGCGCCAGAGCAAATGCTAACGCGATGGCGCCGCCTTGCGAGCAGCCAACCAGCCACGTTTTATCGATCGAAAGATGTGCCATCACTTCGCTGAGGTCCTCGACGTGAGCGAACGGTTCGCTCGGCGTCGTCGTTGCACCGAAGCCCCTGCGGTCGTAGGCGACGGTGCGATGGCTGGTGCCTAGCGCCTGTAACTGCGACCGAAACATGCGCTGATCGGCAACACCGGCGTGCAGAAAGATCACGGATTCGCCGACGCCGCGCTGTTCGCCCGCCAGTCGAGCCCCACCAGAGGTCACGGTGAAACGTTTCGACACCTAGGGCGCTTCAACCGTCGGCATAGCGCCGGGCGATGTCGGCCAAGCCTTGGCTGCGGGTTGCCTCATCGAGCCATCGGCCGCGCACCATGACGCCGCGGATGCCCCGCGTGTGCTCGATGCGCTCTAGAGGATTGTGTTCCAGCAATATGAGGTCTGCCGCGAGGCCCGAGCGCAGCTGACCGAATTCGTCTTGCATGTCGAAAAACCGCGCAACGTTGACGCTGCCGGTTGCGATGGCGTCGTAAGGGCTCAATCCGGCGTCGACGAGGGATTGTAGTTCTCGATGGATGGAAAACCCCGGTACGTTGAAGATCTGTGGCGCATCGGAACCGAGCAGTAGTCCCGCGCCGCCATTGTGCAGGCCGATGATGATCGCTTGGCGCAGGTTGACGAGCGCCTTGCCAGCGTCGCGGTTGCCGCCGCGGCCCTCGATGGCCCGACGATAGTTGGCGCGCGTTGGCGGTGGCAAATAACGGAATTCAGGGCGATTGGTTAGTTCGTCGATGTCGCCAGCAAAGTTTTCCAACAGCGTCTGTGTCGGAACGACCCAGGTGTTGGCGGCGCGCGTGGCGGTGACCAATTCGGGTAACAAGTTCAGATCGACCCGTTCGACCAGACCAACCCCAAACGAAGAACGATAGCCGGGCGTCTGGGGGCCGAAGCCAGGCACTAGCGCGCGGACGTACCCATCTGCGTGATCAACCGTAAGCTGACCCTGCGACAAGGCGTGACGCAATCCTATGTCGAGCGGTATGTGACCCGCGAATTCGATACCTAATTGGTGTGCGGTATCGGCCATGGCATCGTATTCGGCCCGGGTCAATCCCGGGTGAATTTTGAGGAAATCGAATCCGGCTTCGACCTGAGAGCGCACCATCGCGGCCGCCTGCTCGGGGCTGGATACCGAGTTACCGTTGAACGAGGGGCCGGACGTCACGATCCTCGGCCCCAGCACTTCATGGCGCTCGATGCGTTTTTTCAATGACAAGTGCTCGGCATGCCCCAACATGCTGCGCGCCGTCGTCACGCCGTTGGCGACCCACAAGAACAACACGTCGTCGCGATATTGGCGATCTGCACTCGGCTGCGGAACGTGGGCGTGCATTTCGGCGACGCCCGGCATCAAATAGCCGCCCTGCATGTCGACGATGATCGCCCCGTCCGAGGCGAGATCAGTTCCGACAGCGGCGATACGGTCACCGTCGACGAGCAGATCGCTCGCGATGACTTGGTCGTCGGTCATCGTGACAAGGTGGCCGTTGGTGAAAAGGTATCGCTCGCCGTGCACCACCGCCGCAACAAGCGATGCCGCTAACACGAATATGGTTTTGGCCAGCACGCGTGTCCTCTCCCGATTTTTGCTAGGCCGGTTCAAGAGTAGCTGACACCCATGCCGGCGCGTACGTCATTGTTGACCCCGTATGGCGCAATGGGGTAGCGAAGCCCATTGCCCGAAAGCGCTTCCAAACCGGCGATGGTCTTCGGAAGGAACTTGGGCGGCAACGCCATGAGCAACTCGTCTTCCATGACGCCGCCGTAGCGCCGTTCGGCGAAGCACGGAATGGAGAGCGACGGTTCGCCCGTCGACAGGGCACGCCCCCATGAATCGGCACACGATGATTCGCCGACGCAACCCCACTCGAGCTTTTCATAGCCTGTCCATTGCAGACCGTTGATGAACAGGATCATTTGGGCAGGCGTGGCATAGATGAGACAGATGTCCGGAGGGTTGAGCCGTGCGCTGGCCAACGGACTCACCGCCATGGCTTCGAACTTGCCGAACGGCACCACATCCATCGCTTGTTGGTGGGCGCTCGCGTCGTCCTGGTTTTCATACCAAACGCCAGCCATGCGATCGCCTGATAGCCATTCGTCGGAACGTGGATGCAGACCGATCACCGTCGTGCACTGGGCGCCCACCAAATCTTCCGCCGTGATACCGACGGTCCAGCCGTTGCGACTAGCCTGGCCGACGATTTGATCGGTGGTGTGAATCGCGGACGGTCGCCGGATGCGAGGAATTGCCTCCATTTCCGCCACCGTCGGAAAAAGCTTCATGCCGATAGGCGTCGTGCGCAGCCGCAGCAACCGGTTCAGACGATCGACCAGGTCCGGCCAGTCGAAACTGCTGTGTTCGGTTGCGATCACTTCGCTCATGGGTGTTCTCCGATAACGACGAACTTCGTCAGCTTGTTGACGAATTATCCAACAAGCCAATTTACCCGATTATCTAGGCGAGTGGCAGCAGCAGGTGATTCGGC
>CBDTZM010000025.1:0-10433 GCA_965364915.1 uncultured Pseudomonadales bacterium
TACAGGCGTCCACCGGTACCACGACCGGCCGCGATCGGCGGTTTGCATTCGCCCATCTGCCGGCGCGAGTGGTCTTGGTAGTCAAGCAACAGACCGGAGGTGTCGGCGGCGCCTGCGGGGTTGTGGCAGTGGCCACAGTTTGCGTCCAGATATGATCTTGCCAGGTGCGGGAGCGTTTCGGCTGTATCTTGCCAATCGGCGTTCTGTGGCCAGGTGGTGGGTGGCGGCAGACCCTCTAACCAGCCCCGTTGCTGCCAGGCGAGAAGCTGGTTGGTAGCGTTGCCGTGGTATCCCCGGTTTAGGTGCCGCGTCTTGATACCGATCGGCTGGAGGGCGCCGGTCGTGTGGTTCGTTGCATGGCACGAGGCGCATTCGTTGCGTGTCGGCACGATGTAGTTGAGTGCGCTCGTCGAACCCTCGTGGACGAGATCGAATGTCTGCAGGTCACCCGTTATTTTCAGCACGGCGTCATGACCTTGCCAAACGTAGGGTAGGGCATCCCAGCCGTGTGCTTGCTTGACCAGCAGTCGCGTTTCGATGAGTCGCATCTGATCTAGGTCCAGGCCGCTGACCTCACCGTTCCAACCACTCGTGACGTACGCAACTTCAGCATGAGTCGGATAAAAAAATGACTTTGAAAGAATCGTTCCGACCGGTAAGTCGAACGCGTCGAAGTTGGCGTAACGTCCGGTGGTCCCTTGCGGCATCCAAATCGTTCTAAGCTTCAGCGCATAGTCGGAGAACAGCGGCGTGTTGATGTCGTAGGGTAGAACGTCGGCACCGAGGACTAACCGGTCGCCCTGCCGAGAAACAACGCCCCACGCGGACAAACGCTCAGGATAGGCGTCTGCCGCGTGGAAGTTGACTTGCGGATGAGGTGAGCACGCGGCGACCAAGCAGATGCCGCTGACGGCCAACCAACGCGTCACGAAACCATCTCTCTAGCGTACGTTGATAGCGAGGGTAACGGGGCCGAGTTTTCCGTGTTCGCAATCGTGCAGGGACATATTCACACTTGGGTTCGCGTAGTTATTTTGGCCATCGACATTCAAGATCTCGGCATCGCCATTGTCCACACAGATCGCGAACTCCGTACCGGATTTCTCAGGGTTCTGCACGCCGTCCCAGACGATGTCCGGAAAGTGACCCGCCTCGCCGTACATCAAGAGACGGACCGCCTCCAGGGATTCACGGTCCGGGGCGCCGCCGCCTGCGCTGAAGTCGTTCCCGTATATGTAGATGGTTTCCGGATACGGATCGAAGGCTTCCGCCAATTGCCGTTGGCCCGCGTAGTTCGCGCTGAAGTAGCTCGAGATGAGTACGTTGGCGGTCTGGTTGTTGCCGATCGTATTGTTGAAGATTTCGACTTTGTCATTGGAGTTGATGACGACGCCGCTTCCCGCAGGAACCCCGGCAACGGCCGAACCAGGTATGCCGAAGTTTGGTGTGTTGTTGTTGGAAATCTGGTTGCTGTACACCCGGGTGCTATGACCCGCCTGCGGGAGATCCGGCATGTTGAACACTAAAATTCCGCCGGTGTTGTTGGTCACCACGTTGTCGTACACGTCGGCGTGTATGGTGTTCTCGATCTCGATGCCCGCGACGTTGTACTCCGCGCGGCTGTTCTTGACGACCACGTTGCGCGATTGCCCGACGTAAATGCCCGCATCGGAGGCGCCTATGGCGACCGATCCGTCGATCAGGGTGTTCTCGGTTTGTACAGGATAGATACCGTAAGCACCGTTGTCCGTCGAAACCCCGTTGGTCCACTCCGTCCTCACGCGGCGCACGATGATGTTGCGGCCCTCGTTGATTTTGAGCGCATCGCCAACCGTGTCCTCGATCGCCAGGTCCTCGATCGTGAAGTCGCTGGCGTTGACCGACAGTCCCTCAGCGCCTGCGATTTGACCGGCAAAGCTCAGGATGGATTTGTCCATGCCGGCACCGCGAAGGGTGATGCCGTCGGTGTTCAGTGTCAGTGAGCGCTTGAAGTGGAACGTGCCCTCGGGGACGATGATGACGTCGCCGCTGGTGGCGGTTTCTAGCTGTAGCCGCAGCTCATCCTCGAAGCGAGCTTCACTCCCTCCGGGTGGTTGCGCGGGTTGTTCGCAACCGGTGAGCACGACTATGAAGGCGAGCAGGGCGAGGGTGATCGTTGAGCGCATTGTTGTCCCCAGAGGCATAAACGGCGTGGTTATACCACCAGACGCTTCACATCACGAGCAGTACGCGGTCGATTGTCCAGAACGCGGCAAACGAACCCATGATGTAGACGAACGCACGTTCGACGACGGCGACGCCGGACCACGCCCGGCGGGCCAACCACAGAACACCCACTAGCGCGGCGATGATCATCAGTTGGCCGAGTTCGATGCCGACGTTGAAAAGTAAAAGAGATAGCGCCAGTTGCTCTCGCGGCAGACCTATGTCGGCCAGGGCGCCGGCGAAACCGAAGCCATGCAACAGTCCGAAGATGAAAGCCATGATCCATGGGCGTACGCGGGTCAGCGCCGAACGCGAAGCTTCCGGCAACGTGAGTTCGCGCGCGAGAAACAGGATCGATAGGGCAATGACAGCCTCGACCGGACCTTGCGGCAGCTTCACGAGTTCTACCACCGAAAGCGCCAGGGTGATGCTGTGCGCGAGCGTGAACGCCGTTATGGTTTTTAGCAACGCAAGCTTGTTCGGAATGAAGAGCACCAGTCCCACGACGAACAGCACGTGATCGATGCCGAAGATAAGGTGCTCGATACCCAACGTTAGGTAAGCGGCGACGCTGGGGGTGGGATCGCTCAGGTCGAAAGACGGTTCTGCCGGGCGCAGCAGCCGGTTGGAGACGGCGCCATCTAGGCGGGTAATCTGCACCATGACGTCGGTGATCGTGCGTGACAGGCCGCTGATGTGAATGAACCCGCTATCGAGAGCACAGGTCACCGTCCAACGCTGTATGAGTGCTCCGCCCGTCACCTCCCGGGTCGCGGCCGTTGGCTCGCAATCCTCCGGCAGCAGCGGGTCTATGGGCAGTCGACGGTCCTGCAGAATCGGCTGCTTCCACAACACCGTGAATTGACCGTCCGCCACCTCGTGCAGTTGCAAGAATGCCGGTCGAACTTCATGGGCAAGCGCCGATAGGCTTGCACAGGTCGCCAATAGGACGAGGACCGTACGTCTCACGGGCGGCGCACGTCGTACCGGCTCAACAGCTCGTCTAGATAGGACTGGTTGGCCAGTTCGCGGCGTTCCGACTGAAGGTCGATGGCGACCTTGTCGGTTATTTGCTCAAACGGCGGCAGTTGTTCCGGAAGTCGTTGCTCGAGCTGGATCAGATGCCAGCCATAGGCAGAACGTAAGGGGCCCTGCCAGGCGTCGCTCGGCTCGAGTCCGGCAAGACCTTCCGCGAAAGCCTGCCCAAAAAGATCGCCGATCTCGCGCTCCGTTCGTTCCGCGTAGGTTCGTTGCAGCATGAACGGGTCGCCGCCGATCGTCGGGTTTGTCAACGCGTCGACCGCGTCACCGTGCGCATCCTCGCGCCGGTCGATCGAGAAATAGCGATGCCGGAAGCTGTAGCGGGTGGGTAACCGATAGCGATCCGCTTGCCGCTGATAGAAGTTCAGCAACTCGGCATCGCTGGGCGGTTGGCTGGTAGCGACGTCTTCGGTGAGAAAAGTCAGTTTCTGAACCAGGCGACGGCGCACGATGATGTCGTTCTGATCGAGCGACATCCTCATGGCTTCGCGATAGTAGGCCTCTTCGCGAACGAACTGGTCGACCAGGCCAGAAAGCTCCCGCTCGATCGGCGGCCGCCCCATCTGTGCCTGCCACTGATCCGCCAGCCGGTTGAGGTCGTTGTCGGCGATATCGATGACGTAGTCGTCACTACCGGTACCCGGCACCAGATCGGCGAACCAGAAAATCAGTGCGCCGATGAGCAGGAACAGCAGCAACGGGTCTTTGAGCCAGCTTTTCATGCGCGGATCATAAAGGATTCGAGGCTCTGCTTATCCGTGAGTTAACTACGGCTAGGCCGCGAACCGCTGCAGATGGTAGTCCGCATTGCCGAACTGAGAGTCGATGACGAGCAGACGTTTGAAGTAGTGGCCGATGCGCAGCTCTTCGGTGACACCCATGCCACCGTGCAGTTGCACGGCGCTTTCGCCGATAAACGTGCTGGTCTTGCCAACCAGGTGTTTAAGTGCGTGCACGGTGCGTTGAGCAGCTAGGCCACTTTGTACGGTTTCCATGGTCGCCCGGTACAGCAGCGATTTACATTGCTCGTACTCCATGAACATTTCTACCATGAGGTGCTGCAGAACCTGAAAATCGGATAGCGCGTGGTCGAACTGTTCGCGTTCCTGGGTGTACTCGACCGTGTCCTTGTAAAGTACTTCCATCGCGCCAACCGCTTCGGCAGACAATGCCAAGATGGCGTCGTTGGCAACCTCTTGCAAAATCTTGAACCCACCGTCCAAGTTGCTCAACATTCGGGTCCGGTCAACGCGCACGTCCTGCAGTTTGACCTCCGAAGCCTGTAAGCCGTCGACGGTTGGGAAGTTTTCCAGCGTGACACCGTCGGCATCACGGTCGATGAGGAACAGGGTAACGCCGTTCTCATCGATCTGACCGCCGCTTGTGCGCGTGGAAACCACAAGCTGACTTGCGGTTTTGGCATTCAAAACCATCGACTTGTGACCGTTGAGAACGAAATCGTCGCCGTCGGCGCGTGCCGTCGTGGTGATGTCATGTAGGTCGAAGCGCGCCTGTTCCTCAGCATAGGCGAGGGCCAGCTGGCGAGACCCGTCGATGACGCCGGGTAGCATGGCTGCTATGAGAGCGGCGTTGGTGCTGCGTTTCAATGCGCCTCCGCCCATCACGGAGCTTGCCAGGAACGGTTCGACCACCAGGCCTTTGCCGAACTGCTCCATGACGAGCATCGTGTCGATCTGACTACCGCCGAAGCCACCGTCGGCTTCGGCGAACGTCAGACCCAGCCAACCGAGTTCCGCCATAGTCGACCAGTGTGCGTCACTGAAACCGTTTTTGGAGGCAACGATTGCAATGCGCGACTCCAGATCGTAGTTGTCTTGGATGAAGCGGGTAACGCTGTCTTGGATAAGTTGCTGCTCTTCGGTGAAATCGAAGTTCATGACGAAGACCTTTTGATGCCGAGTACGTTCTTGGCGATGACGTCCTTTTGCACTTCACTCGCACCGCCGTATATCGTGAAAGCCCGGCTTGCGAGATAGCCTGACATACCGCCCCTGGCAAATTTGTGCCCAGGGGTTGCAGCACCCCAGGCAGCCGAATAAATACCACCAGCCTCAACGGTCAACTTCTGGATACGCTGCTGAATTTCCGTTCCTTTGAGTTTGAGGATCGACGACTCAGGTCCGGGTCCTGCACCGGCGGCCGCGGCTGCTAGACTCCTGAGCTCCGTAAATTCCACGGCCATCAAATCGATCTCCAGCTCGGCGACCTTGGCCCGATAGGCAGGGTCGTCCATCAACGTGGCGTTGCCGCGTTTCACGGTCGTGGCCTGCGCCTTCAGATTCTCCAGCGCCACTATGGAGCGCGATATGCCGGCAAGCCCGGTGCGCTCGTGTTGCAACAAACCCTTGGCGTAGGTCCAGCCCTTGCCTTCCTCGCCGATCCGGTTCTCGACTGGCACTTTCACGTCGGTGAAGTGCACCATGTTGACTGAGTGTGCGCCCCCCAACGTGATGATGGGTTTGACCTCGATGCCGTCTTGTTTCATGGGGAACAGCAGAAAGGTGATGCCTTCTTGCTTCCTGCCGCTATCGTCCGTGCGGGTGAGGCAGAAAATCCAGTCGGCGATATGGGCCATCGTGGTCCATATCTTGGTGCCGTTGACGATGTAATGGCTGCCGTTCTCGGTCAATTCGGCCTTGGTTTTGAGATTGGCGAGGTCGGAGCCGGCGCCCGGTTCTGAGTACCCTTGGCACCAATTGACCTTGCGTTCGCGAATGGCGGGCAGAAACCGTTGCTGTTGCTCTTGGTTGCCGTAGCCCATGAGGATCGGTGCAAGCATGGAGAGGCCGAAAGGCATGTCCCAGGGTGTTTGTGCGACTGCGGTCGCCTTTTCCCAGATGTAGTGCTGGGACGGGCTCCACCCCGGACCGCCAAATTCCGTTGGCCACTTAGGTACGTCCCACCCGCCCTTGTCTTTGGCGGACGCAAACCAATCCATGCGCCAGGCGTTGTAGTCCGTTCCTGGCTTGTAGGCGTTGTCGTCGAGGAATTTTCGAACCTCATCTTGAAAGGCGAGGTCTGCCGATCCGAGCTCAATATCCAATTGCCCGCTCTCGTATTGCAATGAACCGGCAAGCTTAACCAAACCGAGATCCTTTTACTAGAAAGTTATTCTAGTTTAGGATGTCCCGACAATGCCGACCAAGCCCACCCGAGAGTCCAGTACCAAGGCTCGCAGGCAAAGTATTTTGTCGGCGGCGCTCGACTGTTTTTGCGACAAAGGAGTAGAAGCGACGGCCGTGGCCGACATACAGCGCCGCGCAAAATGTAGCGTGGGAAGTCTGTATCACCATTTCGGCAGCAAGAAGGGGGTTGCCGAGGAACTCTTTATCGTTGCCATTCAGAAACTCAACGGCGGCATGCTCAGGAAGCTCAAACATTGTCGAGGTGCCGAGGAGAGCGTAAAAGCGGTGGTGTTCTTCTACAGCGACTGGTCCACGCGCAATCCGAAGCTGGCCCGCTACCTGCATTCGCGTGACATCGACTTTTCGCCGCAAGCGAAAACGCGGCTCAGAACCCTCCACAGCGAGTACATCACCAACGTGTTCACTTGGTTCGCCAGCTTCGTCGAACGAGGCGACATGGCGGCATTGCCCGTCCAGGCATATGTGCCGCTGATCAGCGGTCCGATTCAAGAGTACACACGACGATGGTTGGCCGGCCAGGCGGGTTCGCCGACCGAGGTGGAGGCTTTGTTTGCCCAGGCCGCATGGAATGCGGTAAAAGGATAGCCACAGCGCGCGTCGATGGGGCGACGCGGCGTTCACTGGGGGAGAATGATGAGTTTTGAGACCCTAACCTACGAAGTTGCGGACAACGTCGCCACGATCACGTTCAACCGTCCGGAAGCGGCCAATGCGATGAGCCCCGCAGGTGCGAAGGAATTCTCCGAGGTCGCCACTGAAGCAGACGACGACGACCATGTTCGCGCGGTCATCCTCACCGGCGCAGGCAAGATGTTTTGTGCCGGGGGTGACCTCGGTGCGTTCGCGAGTGCGGGTGCGGGAGCGAGAAAGCTGCTGATGCAGATGACGGGCGATTTACACGTCGGGTTGTCACGGCTGGCGCGCGGCAATGCTCCGGTCATCGGGGCCATCAATGGTACTGCCGCAGGGGCGGGCTTCAGCTTGGTGATGGCTTGCGATCTGGCGGTCGCGGCGGAGTCCGCGGTGTTCACCATGGCCTATACCAAGGCAGGTCTCTCGCCGGACGGCAGCTCTACCTACCACATGCCCCGTAAGTTGGGGGACAGTCGCACTCGGGAACTCATGCTCACCAATCGCGTGTTGACGGCCGGCGAAGCGCTCGATTGGGGGGTAGTCAATCAAGTGGTACCGGATGCGGAAGTGCTCGTTGTGGCGACCGGACTTGCCAAAAAACTCGCGAGTGGCCCCACACTGGCGTTCGGTGCGGTCAAGAGATTACTGAATGGATCGTTCGACCAGACGCTGGAATCGCAGATGGAACTGGAGGCGCGAGCCATCGCGGAGTTGTCGGTAACCGCAGACGGACAAGAGGGTATACATAGCTTTGTCGAAAAGCGTAAACCGAACTTCAAGGGAGTGTAGAACGAATGAGTGCAGCAGAACATCCGAAACAGACGGTCGAGGTGCTAGGCAAACAGATGGCCTACGTAGAAATGGGTGACGGCGACCCGATCATCTTCCAGCACGGCAATCCGACCTCATCCTACCTGTGGCGTAACATCATGCCCCACGTCGAAGAGCTTGGTCGTTGTATCGCGCTCGATCTTATTGGCATGGGCGACTCGGATAAACTCGACGACTCCGGTCCCGACCGGTACACGTTTGTCGAGCACAGTCGTTTTTTTGATGCAGCTCTCGATGCACTGGGTGTCAGCGACAACGTCACGTTCGTCATCCACGATTGGGGCTCTGCACTCGGATTTCATTGGGCCAACCGCAACCGCGATGCCGTCAAGGGCATCTGTTATATGGAAGCCATCGTCAGGCCCGTATCGTGGGATGAATTTCCAGCCGCCGCGCGCGGTGTTTTCGAGGGTTTCCGCTCTCCCGCGGGTGAGGAGATGGTGCTGGAAAACAACGTCTTCGTCGAAAACGTTCTGCCGGGTTCGATCATCAGGGACCTGAGTGATGAAGAGATGGCGGTCTACCGGCGGCCGTATACGGAACCTGGTGAAGGACGCCGTCCAACCCTGACCTGGCCCAGGCAGATACCCATCGACGGAGAACCCGCGGACGTGGTGGCGATTGCGCAGGACTACGCCGACTGGCTGTCGACGTCGGAGGTGCCCAAACTATTCGTCAACGCCGACCCAGGCGCGTTGACGACGGGTAACGCTCGCGAGTTCTGTCGTACTTGGCCGAACCAGACGGAAGTGACGGTAAAAGGCAGTCACTTCATCCAGGAAGATTCACCGGATGATATCGGTGCAGCGCTCAAGGCTTGGTTACAAACGCTGTAACACAATCGGTGAGCGCTACTCGAGTTCCTCGATATCCGGGTCCATGCCGGCTTCGATCTTCGCCATGCGTTCCTGGTGCTCGTAGTGGTTGCGCAACATTTTGCGGGCGAACGCCAGGATGATCGCGGCGAGCGGAATGGTCACCCAGATAACCGCTGGATTGATGAGTTTCTCTAGGATTTCCATCGATCTGCCTAAGGATTGGCTAAACCTTCCAAGCTAGCAACCGCGTCGGCGCTCGGCATATGGTTGAGGTTGCCCACGATCATGGCGAGCTTGCGCAACTCTGCGGATGCGTCGTCATCAGCGCTGATGGTGGCAAGCGTAGCCTTATCCGCATCGGTTACCTTGTGACTGATGTTGGCGATGGCGCTGGCCACCGATTTCACGGCAGCGCTGCTGTCGCCGTCGGCAATCGTTGCCAGCGCGGCTTTGTCGGTGTCGCTTGGGAAATGCTTAAGGCCGATGACGATGTTGGCCATCGTGGTCACGGCTTCATCCGCGTAGGTGGCGGGTGAATAGACGAGCGCCACCGATACCAGTAGTGCTGAGATGTAAACGAGTCGTCGCATGTGTGTGTCTCCCTCTAGGATTCGGGATAGTACCTCTCGATCGATGACTCTGCGAGTTCCTTTGCTATCGCGAGAATCTTGATCGCAGATCGCCAGTTGCGGGCGGTCGCGTCACCGACCAGCTTTTCGATCCGCGCCGCTAGCTTGGAGCGGCCGATACCGTCCGGCGCGTGTAGATATAGCACCCGGTCGGCCAGGACGAACGCCTCTGTGCCTGACTTCCATTGGTTCAAGCCCTGGATATCCGGATCGATGGGTTTCTCGGTGAAAAAGTAGAGGTGTAACGATTTCGGCGAGGACTCTGCGTGCGGGTAGGGGTTCGAAGCGATCGCGGCCGCTAGCGTGTCGATCTCGAGTAATAACACAGTTGGTTCGAAACCGAAGCGTGCCTCGACCGCGCGCGCAATGTCCGCGGTCAGCCGACCCCGGTCGCGGGACGTAGCGCGGAACACGACGTTGCCGCTCTGAATGTAGGTTCGAGCCTCCGGCAAGCCGCAATCGGCAAACAACTGGCGCAACTCCTGCATCGGCACGATGTGCTTGCCGCCGACATTGATGCCGCGGAACAGGGCGATCCAGGTGTAACCTACCGTCAATTCGTTGCCTCGCGGGGCTGATCGGCGCTAGCATCTCACGGGATCCAACGTCTGGGCTAGAGACCATTCAAGGGGGGCTTTATGGGTGACGAAAGTTCTGCGGCGCTGCAGACAGCGCAAGATTTCATCGATAGGTTCAACGCACAAGACCATGCGGGTTTGGCGGCGACGCTCAACTACCCGCACACGCGATTGGCAAATGGCCGGTTTGTCACGATTGCCGATCGGGCCGAGTTTGCCGCTTTGAGCGAGCGCAACAGGACGCGGCTGGACGCGGAGGGTTGGCATCATACGGTGCTGACCTCGATCACCGTTGTGCATGTCGGCGTCGACAAGGTGCACATGTCTCTGGCGATAGACCGTTGCCACGAGGACGGAACGGTCTACAATCAATTCGATACCCTGTGGATCGCGACGATGCAGGACGATCATTGGGGTATTCAATTTCGTTCGAGCTATCTCAGGTGAGGAGCCTAGGTAACGAGCGTCAAAAACTGGAGGCAAGGGCATGGCAAATTTCGAGTTCACCGGTATCAATCACCTGGCGCTCGT
>CBDTZM010000026.1:0-10426 GCA_965364915.1 uncultured Pseudomonadales bacterium
AGTACGACGACGAAGCGACTCCTGCCGATGGTGCAGCAGGACCGGAGTCAGCCACGATGGCGACACATGCGAACCGACAAATTACCACGGCGCTCAACACGCTACCGACAGATCAGCGGCACGTGGTAGAACTCAAGTTTTTTCAACATTTTACTTTTGACGATATCGGGGAGCAGCTTGGCATATCGCCGAACACGGCGAAGACGCGCCTTTATAGCGCGCTGCGCAAGCTGAGGGAAAACGAGGAGCTACGAGATGCACTCTGACGAACAGATACGAGATTTGCTATTCGACTATGTCGATGATGTCCTTGATCTCGAGACTCGACGCGCCGTCAGTGAACGGCTAGAGGCAAGTGCCGAACTACAGGCCGACTACGCGCTTATTCTTGATGCGCAGACCCGCGCTCAAGTCTGGCACGAGATTCCTGCGCCGTACTGGAACCCGCCGCGCATCGTCTCGCAAACGCGCTGGCGCTGGGAAAATCTCAACTTGCTGCAATGGTTTCCGACGGCCGCAAGCGCGACCGCATTGCTGCTCGTCGTGGCGATCTATTTTCGCGGCCCAGACGTCGCGTCACCCGTTACGGTGGCACCAAGTGCAGCCATCCCGGTGACCCAACAATATCTGCAACAAGATCTGCGCGAGGCGAATTTCGAGAATCCCGCTCAGACCGCATTCGCGCAAGTGTTGTTGGAAACCGGCCGCCAGCAACGCCAGGAAGAACTGACATCGATGATGAGGATTCTCACCGCGGAAATGAACAAACGCTCGATCGAAACCCAAGAGAGTCTTGGCTACATCATCAGCCACCAGATCGAAGAACAAAAAGATCTCGACGAACTCTATGAGCAGGTACAGCGCATCACCGTTCCCGAGCCCAACGACACAGTCAACCCGGGAGCCACGCTGTGATCTCCCGGTTGCGCCTGTTGCTCTTCACGCTCACCTGCGCGTGTGCCTGCACCGCCGTAGCTCGCGAGGTCGAAAAACTCGAGCAGATCAACCGCGACATGGACGTCATCGAAAACATATTCGCGTCGGTCATGCGCCAAGCGACCAGAGATCGTGTCCGCATCAGCAATGTCCGATCGGACTATCTCGCGGGTCAAGGCGTGCTCGTCACGATGGATGTCTCCGCCAGCCGGATATACATCAATCGCTTCAACAACGACATACAGATCGACGCTGACATACAGTCCCTTTCGGAAATACCCGAGATGGTGCAAGAAATTCTCTCGGAACTGCGCATCGCCATAACGCCTTACGAACCCGAGGAACTCGAAGAGCTGCGCGAGCTACGCACCGAGCAGCGCAAAGCGCGTACGCATCGTCGAAATATAGCCAGGTCACTCTATGAACAACGCAAGAAACTCGTGCGCACGACGGACGAAGACGAACAAGAAGACATTCAGGAACTGGTCGACGAGCTAAAGGACGAGCTTGAAGCACTGTCCGCACAAGAAGCCGTGATCGACAGCTCCGTCGAGGATCAGCTTCAACGTTTGCGAGAGCTCAGCAGACGCTACAAGGACAGGCAATCGGAAGCCACCACCAATCTCGCCGAAACCGTGGCCGAAGCGGTGTGCTCCTATGGCAGCACGTTCGCGTTCTTGAGCGCCAATCAGTTCGTCACCATTGGTCTCAACAAGGCCAACGAGATCGAATATTTCACGTTCCAGATAGACAACGTCCGTAACTGCCAAAGCGGCGACATCGATAACGAGACGCTGTTGGCGCGAGCCTATGTCTACACGAGAGACTAATCGTTAAGTATCGATGGCAAAACTCAGAAAGATCTAGCCGTCGGTGTCCAACAGCTGGCGATATTCGCGCATGTGGCGAAGCGCTGAGACCTCGTCGCCCTGCAGTTCGCAGATGCGAGCCAGGTTGTAGTGCGCATCGGGCACTTCTGGGGCCTTTCGGTAGTAGCTGGCAGCCTGGTCCACTTCATCGAGCTCGTCGAAAACGGTGCCCATGTTGTAGTGCGCAAGTTGGTGGTTTGGCACTGCCAGTATCGCCAGTTCATAGTGCCGCTTGGCGTGCTTGAGATCACCTTGAAGCTGGTGGAGGCGTCCAAGGTTGACGTGGGCGTCGGCATTTTTCGGCTCGAGATCCAGCGCTCGCCGATACGCATCGGGCGCTTTGCTTGAGTCGACTTCTTCGAGGTCCAAGCCAAGGTTGTACCATTCGTCACTGTCGAGGTCATCGGATTCCTTCGCGACGATCAGGTTGCGATTGGCGAGCGGTGCAACGTTGTCCGCCAATTCCTGCACGGTAAAGTCAAGGTGGCCCTGGCCGGTTTCTACATCCCAGACCTGGTTGTCCTCGCGCACCACCACATTGTTGCCATCGGCAAAGATGCGAACTGCAGCGAGGGACGGTAAAGCCTTCAGCTCTGTCTTCAACTTCAGTAGTACTTTATAGGCCTTGCGTGTCGTCACCTCGGCGTCGAGCAAGCCTTTGGCGGTGCGCAATAGCACGACGTCTTGAAACGTGAACCGATACTCCCCTTTCACGCCCCGAGCGGGGTCGAGCAGGTCGCGTCGAACGTAATGGCGAACTTGATCCGGCTTCAAGCCAATAAGATCAGAAACTTCTCGAGTGCTGTAACCACCCATGCGGTGTCAGTCGTCCCGATAACTTGGGGGGGAATCAAGGTGAATACCTTAATGACTTCCTCCGCGCAATGCGAGTCCTACCGGGCCGAAACGTTAGCAGACTGCTTTAGCGACTAGCGCGCTTGGCCTTCGCTTTGATTTTCGGCGCGCGCTTGGCGGGTCTACGGCCCTTCTTGTCGACCGAAGCCTTCAACGCTTCCATGAGGTCCACAATCTTGCTTTCGGCCGCCTCTTCCGGAGGCGTCGAAATCTCTTGGCCGTCGACCTTTGCCTCGATCAACTCCATGACCTTGGAGCGCACGACGTCCTCGTAATTTTCGGGTTCGAATGCCTCGTTGACGCGCTGCTCGATAATCTTGAGCGCCAGGTCGAGTTCTGCATCATCGATCTCGCAAACATCCAAAGGTACTTCGTCGAATGGCCTGAGTTCGTCTTTGTGCTTCAATTGCTCCATGATCAACCCGTCGCCCATCGGCCGCACGAGAACCAAGTAGCTCTTGCCCCGCGCCGCATAATTCGCGAGCGCCGCCCGTCCGGTCTTGGCCAGCGCTTCTTTGAGAAGATGATAGGAACGTGCGGCCCCCTTGTCGGGGCCCAGATAGTTGACCTTTTCAATGTACAAGCGTTCGACTTCGGCGAGCGGAATGAATTCGCTGATCTCGATAGCGTTGGTGGATTCCACGTTCATCGCCTTGATCTCGTCTGCCGTAAAGGTCACGTACTGGCCCTTGGCAAATTCATAGCCCTGGACGCGGTCCTCGTGCTCAACTATCTGGCCGTCTGAGGCGCGGATATACTGTTGTTTCAAGCGGGAACCGTCTTTAGACAGGTAATTGAAACGAACGGCCTTGGTCGTATCCACGGTGGAGTACAACTTGACGGGAATAGCCACTAGGCCAAATGAAATGGTGCCTGATCCGATGGCACGTGCAGCCATGACGCTCTCCGTTGGCAGGGCGAGGGAAGCGGACTATAGCGCAGCGTCGAGATGCCCTCAAGGAGCCTAAAACCGTACCGTGACAAGCGTTCACCTGCTGAAACCCCGGAACCCTTCGGGCGTTTACGCATCCCCGAGACCGGCAAACTGTTCGTGGTGCAGCAGCATCAGGCTCGCCACCTACATTGGGACCTACGCCTGGAAATCGACGGCGTGCTGCGCTCTTGGGCGGTGCCGAAGGGGCCCTCAACCAACCCCCGGGACAAACGCTTCGCCGCTTTCGTGGAAGACCATCCACTAGATTACGCCGATTTCGAAGGGCGTATTCCCGATGGCAACTACGGCGCCGGTTACGTCATTGTCTGGGATCGCGGCACCTGGACGCCACTCAACAATATCCGCGAGGGATTCAAAAAAGGCAAGTTACTATTCGAACTTAACGGCTACAAGCTTCATGGGCGCTGGACGTTGGTGCGCATGAAGTCCGAGGCCGGGAAAGATTGGCTATTCATCAAAGAGCACGATCAGTGGGCGGTCGATGGCGACGGCACGTTGGCGAACGACTCGGTCATTTCCGGCTTGACCCTGAAGGAGCTGCCCAACCCGCGGCCGAAGGTTAGCCGCCTGCGGTCGAGCGTCAAAAAACTCGAGCATAGCGTCCACTCGAAACGTCCCGTTGCACACAAACCCATGCTCGCCAAATCGGGCGAGGCGAGCGATCGCGCGGATTGGATCTACGAACTGAAGTACGACGGCTACCGCCTCATTGCCGAAAAGCAGGACCGAGGCGTACATCTATGGTCGCGTAACGGCCACGATCTGACCCGTAGTTTTCCCGAAATTGCACAAACGATTTATCACCTTCCCGTCGATCAATTTGTCATAGACGGAGAAATCGTCGTACACGACGAACGGGGTGTTCCCAGCTTTTCACTGCTACAGCAACGCGCACGCTTATCCGACGAATCGCTGGTGGCTAAAGCGGCCATCGAGCTGCCGTGCATCTACTACGCGTTCGACGCGCTACAAATCTGCAACTGGGATCTACGCGCAGCGACGCTGTTGCAACGCAAGGCACAACTGAAACGAATGCTTCCCAACTTTGGCGCGCTACGCTACTCCGAACACGTCGTAGGCAAGGGGCGCTCGACCTATCAAACTGCCTTGTCGCTGGGGCTCGAGGGCATCGTCGCCAAACGCAGCGAGTCGACCTATCGGCCGGGGCGCTCCGACGCTTGGATCAAGGTGCGCAGCCAAAAGACCGCCGAGTTCGTCATCGTCGGCTGGTTGCCCAACCGCACGAACCTGCAGGATATCGGCGCATTGGCACTTGGCGAGTACCGTGACGACAAACTCACGTTCATCGGCCGCGTGGGATCGGGGCTCGGCAGTCAGGTGCGGCGCGAACTCGAGCCGATTTTGCACGATCTGCCCAAGGGTGCCGTGCTGGACGACAAGCAAACACGCGCGCACTGGGTCGCGCCACAACTCGTCTGTGAAGTTCGCTACAAGGAATACACTCGCGACGGTCAACTGCGCCAGCCAGCATTCGTCAGGCTGCGCGACGACAAGACGCCGACCGAATGTGTCGGCCGCTTCGAGAGCCCCCAGGCTCGCACGCTAGCGCCCGCGCCCGACCCCGAAGTGCAGGTGACCCACCAAGACAAGATCTTCTTTCCCGAAAAATCGTTGACCAAGGGCGATCTCGTGGATTATTACGAATCCATCGCGCCATGGATGTTGCCCTACCTCAAAGACCGGCCGCTGGTGCTCACCCGGTACCCCGACGGCATCCACGGCAAGTCTTTCTACCAACGCGACGCACCGGACTTTGTGCCGGATTGGATACAACGCGAGGTGTTGTGGAGTGAAGGCGCCGAGCGCGAAGTGCACTACTTCATCGTGCAAAACACCGCTTCGCTCAAATACCTGGCCAACATGGGCACGATTCCGATTCACGCCTGGCACTCGAGAATCAGCAACTTGGAGCACCCCGATTGGTGCGTGCTCGATCTCGATCCCAAGGGCGCGCCGTTTCGCGACGTCGTAAAACTCTGCGCTGCTATCGGCGACCTCACCGATGAGCTCGGCATCCCGGCATTCCCGAAAACGAGCGGTGCGAGCGGGTTACACGTACTGATTCCGCTGGTCAATCAGCTCACTCACGAGGAAGCCAAGACGTTCGGGGAACTACTCGCGCGCGTGATCGTCAATCGCTACCCCGACATCGCGACGATCGCCCGCAGCGTCAAGAACCGCGAAGGCAAGGTGTACGTCGATTACCTGCAGAACGGGCACGGACGCCTGCTGGTCGCCCCTTTCAGCGCTCGCGCGGAACCTGCAGCCTCCGTTTCTATGCCGCTAAGATGGTCCGAGCTCAACGGCCGATTGAGCAACCCGCGTTTTCACATCAAGAACGCGCAAAGGCGCATGCAACGTCTGGGCAACGACCCGCTAGCCGAGGTGCTGACCGCAGAGGCCGACCTCGTCGGGGCGCTGGAAGCACTAGGGCAGATCGTCTAACCTGTCGCGAGAACTATTCGTCGCTCTCCGCGAGTTCACGAAGTCGAGGGAGAAACTTTTCCTCCCACAAAGCCCTTGTGCTTTCCCTAAACTGCTCGGATTCGCGAATTTTTCGCATTGGGTTTGGCCCATCGCCGACCCAGAAGTATTGTCTACTCATCGTCACTGTGACGACGGTCTTGCCATCCGACTCGGTCAAAGAAAAAACGGCGATCCCGGTCGAATCTTCGCCTTCAAACGTAGAAGGAAGGTTGACCCCCACGTAAAGCTCGTTTGGGATCAGTTTTATGGTTTGAACGTAGAACTCCTGGCCCTCGTACAGCCTAAATACCTCGCCCTCCTGCAATCTGGGGCCAGAAACATGAATCAAGTCGAAATCTATCCATGAGTTTTGTCGAATCAGATGTGGCCACACAATGGCTGCGGGTTTTTGAATCTCAATCTGATGATGAAATACAACATGGTAGCTGTCGGTACTAGGTCGCGGAGACGTACCTGCGTCGCCACTCGCGCGAACTGCATTCATCGGCGTCAGCAATATGACGACAACAACAAACAGAAGAATGACTCGCACGTTCACTCGGCTAGCCTAAGTCGCATGAAAGTGTTCATGCCTCCTTTTCACACAGACCACTTACGGTAGTGAGGCTGAAGCTCGGGAGTGCCAAAGTTCGACCATGTTGTCCAAAGCGCCCGGTCGATCAGGAACTCGTACAGGATGTGATGCTCATCGACCCCGGTGTCGAAGTTCATCGCCACCGCTACGGCTTCCCAGAACGGTCTCTCGTCGTTGCACGATACAGCCCTACCGGAAACGAAGAACGACTCATCCTCTTTACCGGGCAACGCGTGAATCGCATACAGCCCGCGTTCGTCGAGATCCCGGCATTTGGGTGAGCGGTCCAGAATGAAGGCGACGAGCCGGCCGGACACGACCTTGGGTATGAACGGATGCAGGCGCGGCCGACCGTCACGCCCGGTAGACGCCAGGAACGCCAGCTCGCCTTCCGCCAGTAAGCGTTCACCGGCCGCGGCTACGTCCGGCGCTCGTTCCGCAAAATCCGACCAAGACAACATACCAGTGGGTCGTCAGCCGTCCTATAACACTTCTTTGATGAGCGCCAGTTGCTCGCGGGTGATGGCTTGGAAGCCAGGAATGCTACACGGTGGACCCAACCTCATGGAACTGTGTTCGAAAAAGGCATGAATAGTATCGAGCCTGCATAGGGACATGCTGTTCGTCGATTCATAGGCAACCGTCGCGTCCTTGCGCAACCCCGGGCACCGGTGCGGCAGCTGAACGAGATAGTATTTATCCCTGCCGACTTGGAACGTCACGTGGCGTTCGTCGAGTGCCTTGACCTGGCGAATGCGCGCCATCGATATACATCGCGTGTCCTCGACATAGTCTTCGCTAGAGGCACGTTCGCTGAGAATGGTTTCGACGTCGAGCGCGGCTTCATCCGCCGCAGGCGCTTGTTCCGCAGCGGTCGATTCATCCGCCGCAGGCGCTGAAATACACCAGCAACAGACTAGCACCGTAGCGAGTACACGTTTCATGATGCGTCTTCCGGTTGGTGCTTGGCTTCACGCTTACGTTGTTTGGCTTGCTGACGTCGGGTTTGTTTCGCCAACTTGATGGACTCCTTCAACGCAAGTGCCTGTTGCGGGTCTATCTCTTGAAAGTCCCCCAAGATGCACGAACCGTGGATCATCGAGGGTGACCCCCGCGAATGCCCGGTCACTCGATCCGATCTGCAAGTGCTACTCGAATACTGCTCGATCACCAAGATGGCGTCGTCGCGGATGCCACAACGACCGCGCAAGCGATTGAGCCACACGCGGTTGCGTCCCTCGAATAGCATGTGCCGGTCGTCGAGCATCTCGACATGGTCGTATTTGCGCCGATACAGGCATGAGTCGATATCCCCGTAGTCCTCGGCAGTCGGGGTTTCCAGCAGTATCGTCTCGACGTCGAGCGGCGCTTGAGAAGTCGCCGCAGGCGCTTCACCCGCATAAACCACCGTGGCCCCGCCAAGTGTCAATGCTGCGAGTAGCAGTCGAACCGAATTTCGCCTCATATTTTTGATCATGCGCCCAATGGCGCCACCTTGCCAACTGCCGGTTTCTGGTCCCATGCGGTTGGACCGACTGGGACGTCCGAGGTTCACTCTCATGCCCTTTGCGTTATTCGATCGCCAGGTCGCAAGTCCTCCAGCCGGGCTACGACAGCGGGTAATACTTCGGTACAGTCGGCCTCGACTTTCGTGGCAAACCACTCGTCAGCGCGCGTCTTGCCCAGGTTTATCGCTGCCATGGGCGTTCGCTGTTCATGGGCTTTGCGACAAAACCGAAAGCTCGAAAACACCATCAGCGACGAGCCGACCACCAAGAGCGCGTCCGCAGCCTCCGTTGCCGCAAAGACATCAGCCACGACCGGCTTGGGGACGCTATCGCCGTAAAACACCACATCCGGTTTCAAAAGGCCGCCACACCTCTCGCATTCAGGCACTTGGATTGCATCAGTTGAACACAGCTCGACGTCCGCGTCCCCGTCCGGGGCAGCGCGGAACTGACGCACCGCTATCGAAGGGTTCAGATTCACAAGTTGCTCTTGAAGCGCTTGCCGCGAACTCAACGTGCCACATGACATACAGCGAACACGATCTAACCGTCCATGCAGGTCGATGACGGCCTGGCTACCCGCTCGTTGATGCAACCCGTCGACATTTTGTGTGACCAGACGTTGGACACAGCCCGACCGTTGGAGGTCGGCAAGCGCCAAGTGCGCAGCGTTGGGTTCAGCCGCCGCGACTACCGGCCAACCCAACATGCTGCGCGCCCAATAACGGCGCCGTGCATCGACGCTAGAGACGAAGTCTTGATGTTGAACGGGTTGGGCGCGTTTCCACTGGCCTTCCCGATCGCGGTAGTCGTCGATACCGGAACCGGTACTGCAGCCCGCACCGGTAATGACCATGACATTGCGATAATCGGCCAGGAACTCGGCAATCTGACGAGCCGCGCTCACCGTCGTGTCTCAGCGCAGCCGATCAACGGCTTTGATCGATGCCCGCGCAACCCGCACCATGCGGCTGTCGCCGGTCGGACTTCCCGCGCCGGAATTGAGCACCATGGCGACGGCCAGCTTACGGCTGGGATCGCAAAACGCGCCGCTGCCACCGTATCCGTAATGACCGAACCCATTCGGCGCCGACACCCCGAGCGTAAACACTCTGTGATAGCCCATGCGCCAGTGCATCGGAATGAACAATACCTTGTCCCGCGTCTTACTTTGTACCCCGCTCATTGCACGCACGCACTCTTCCGACAACACGCGCACACCGTCGAGCTCACCGCCACCGGCAATCATCGCGTACATGCGCGCTAGCGAACGAGCGGTAAATTGGCCGTTCGCGGCCGGAATACAGGCTTGGACCACGTCTTCGTCGTTCCAATCGAGGCCATCGGCAAAAGGCATCATCGCCGCACGAAATTCGGCAAGCTCGACACCGACCTTCTCCAGAGCCATCTCGGTCCAGTCTGCCAACGTCTCACGAAAGCCCTGCTTTGCCTCCGGCGCGTCGAAGCGCCCGTGGGTCAGCTCGGCACGCCTATACAACTCGTTGTGCGGCATACCGATGTACATCCCATCTAGCTGCAACGGGTCGACCAGTTCTTCCTGCAACACCGCCCTCAGCGACTTTCCGGTAATGCCTTCTATCAGCCCCCCCATCAGCCAGCCGTACGTCAAGGCGTGGTAACCGTGCCGCTCGCCCGGACGATGCGCCGGTTCGGCATCGGCAATGACGCGTTTCATGTGCTCCCAATCCAGCAGCTCTTCACTGTTGCGCACCATCTCCGAGATGCGGTAGAGCCCCGCCTCGTGGCACATTGCCTGCTTGATGGTGATCGTGTCCTTGCCGCGCGCGCCGAATTCGGGCCAGTACTTGGCAATGGGGTCGTCGTAATCGGCTTTGCCTTGATCGACCAGAATGTGCACCAAGGTGGAGATGACACCCTTGGTGGTCGAAAACGATGCTGCCGTCGTGTCCTCGCGCCATGGATTTCCTTCCGAGTCCTTGTTACCTCCCCAGATGTCGACCACCGATCTGCCGTCGTGATAGACGCACACGGCAGCGCCCGATCTGTCATCCCGGGGAATTTGCCGAATAAGCGATGACGCTACGTCCGCATAGTCCGGATGGATGTCCCCGTCCAGCATGTCCTTGTCCCACAACCAAAACATCATTCTAGCAATAGTTGAAATGTTCCAGCAGCGCGGCAATTATTGACTTCAGGTGAGCATCGATTGGAAAGGCTACGACGCAAGCGGGGTGTGGGA
>CBDTZM010000027.1:0-10314 GCA_965364915.1 uncultured Pseudomonadales bacterium
TCAACCAGGAAGCCGAAAGCCTCACCCGGGCCCTCAAGGGCGACAAGAGGCTGCAGGGCAACTGGGGCGAGATGGTTCTAGAGCGGGTGCTCGAAGAGTCGGGCTTGCGCCGCGGCCACGAGTACGACGTACAGGAAACCCGGCGCTCGGCAGAAGGCGATCTCAAACGTCCGGACGTGATCATTCGGTTGCCGGAAGGCAAGGACGTGGTGGTCGACGCCAAGGTGTCCCTGAACGACTATGAAGCCGCCTTGGCGGCGGAAACCGACAAAGCCCGCGAAAAGTCGATCGCCAAACACCTGGCGAGCCTGCGCTTGCACGTCAAACGCCTGTCAGAGCAGGACTACGAGCAGCTGCAGGATCTAAGGTCGCTGGACTTCGTCTTGCTGTTCATACCGATCGAATCGGCCTTCACGCTGGCGATGGAGTACGACCAACGCCTGTTCACGGAAGCCTTCGAGAAGCGCATCGTGATCGTCAGCCCCACCACATTGATGATGACGCTCAGAATCATTCACAACGTCTGGCGCTACGAGAAGCAGAACCGCAACTCCCAGGAGATTGCGCGCCGCGCCGGCGCGCTTTACGACAAGCTGCGGGTGTTGATCGAAGAGATGGACCAGCTCGGCAAACAACTCGGCACGGTCGAGCGCACCTACCAGTCGGCTTACAATAAACTTACAACGGGGCGCGGCAATCTCGTTCGTCAAGTCGAGCAATTTCGTGAACTGGGTGCGCAAGTCAAAAAACCAATTGCCAAGGAAGTGGTCGAAATCGCCCACGACGACGACGCCAAATCCTAGCCATCGGCTTATTTGAGAAGGCGTTCTCGTTTTTTGGGTATCCCGCGCCTCAATTTCCCCAGAAGTAACAGAAAGTTCACAGAACCGGTTGAGTCATGTGGGTAGATTACATGGGAGAAAAGGACTGCAAGGAAACAAGATGCTGGTGTTAACCCGGCGCGCAGGCGAATCTATCATGATCGACAACGACATCGAGCTTAAAGTGCTCAAGATTCGTGGCAGCCAAGTGCATCTAGGGATCGATGCACCCAAGCGTGCAGCCGTACATCGCAAGGAAGTATGGCTACGCATTCACGGAGAACCGCAAGCCGCGGAAGCCTCCAACAAGTAAACCAACCTTTCAATCGCCTGCAATGTACGCGGGTGTCTCGCAGATCGCATACGGTCGCACATGGGTCTCGTCCAGCGAGAAGCGGTGCTGGCGAAGGCCCTCGCGTCGTTCCCGTTGAAGTTGCTCCTCCGTCGGTTTCAGAAACACGGAATCAAGCTCCGAGAAAATCGGATTAACGCTCTGCAGCCGCGTGAAATCGCAGATGGTCTCCCATTGCCCCCGGTGCAGTTCGACCACCTGAATGCGTTTCAAGAAGCTCCAATGGGTGAACACCAGCGGTTCGCCGGTGGCGAATAGAATCGGCAAGCCCAGTTCGGCCTCGGCAGAAGCCTCGAGCAGGTCCCGGGCGACCAGCCACGGGTGTTCGTCTTTATAAGAACCCTCACCCGTTCCGTCCAGCAGGTGCTCGATCGCCTTGGCGGCAACCACCGTACAAATGCAGTGAGGTGACACCTCCATCAGGTTATATCTCCCTTACGCCGCGGATGCATTACTGTACATATATACATGACTACCTATAATCCGAAAATGCTCGCGCCTTCCCCGAAGCCGGCCGCCATTGTAGATCCCATGTCGCATCCCATTCTAGACAGGGGGGTAGCGCCGCCGCCGGATTATTATCGAGGCAATCTGTTGCGGGTCATCGACTCATGCGCCTCTGCGCACGGTGACTTGCTCGACACAAACGACGCGCAGTTCATCGCCAGCGTGCAATCGGTCAGCGCCCTCAGCCAGCGCCTGTACGCGCGCCTCATTAGCCGCAAAGGGCCGTGGCTCCGGCAGGACAAGCTGGCCTATGGGGAGGTGGACGACCTCGACGCCGCGCTGCTGGAGCTGACGGCCAACAACCTGTTGCAGCTGAGTCCGGAGGCCCCCGCTGAAGGCCTCTTGCCGCTGTACTTGAAAGCCGAGCTGGCGGAACTGTTCGCGCTGCAAACTCCGCGCAAAGATGCTTTGGTTATGGCGATTTTGAGCCGCTACCCCGATGCGCTCATTCGCGAGCGATTGTCGAGTGTGAGCCCGTGGCTCGCGGTGACCCACAGGCGATCTTTGCGCTTGGCGCAGCTTTTGTTCTTTGGCGACGGGCACCGGGATCTCTCCGCATTCATTCTGGAAGACCTCGGCATGGTGCGCTATGAGACATACCAGGTTGCGCCCGAGCAGCGGTTGTTCGAGAACCGCGAAGCGCTCGCGCGCTATCAGCGACTACGCAAGCTTCGCGATCTGGCGCACCGCGTTGGCGAACATCCGGCCATCGCACCGGTGCTTGCCGAGCGCATGATCGCCGAGGGTATCGGTGCCGAAGGTATTGGTGCCGAGGGTATCGGTGCCAATGCCATCAATGGCGGCAGCCACAATCGCTTGGAACAGCGGCTGCATCAGCGCACGCTCAACCATCTGGGCCGTTGGTTCGAACGCTGGCACTCGATCGGCGCTGCGCTCGACTGCTATGGGTGGGCGCATCGACATCCGGCACGCGAACGCAGCGTCCGGCTGCTGACCAAGCTCGGCGACACACGCGGCTCCAACGCGCTGCTCGATGAGATTCGCGCCAACCCCGAAACCCCCGAAGAGCAGGATTTTGGCGAACGGTTTGGCCGCAGAGGCGCAGGCGTCAAACCGCCCACCACCATCTGTGAGTTGGACGGCAGCGTTGTCGACGATATCGAAGCGCACGCGATTCGCCATTTAGAGCTGGAGGGCGGTGAGGGCTGGCACCTCGAGAACCGGCTGCCGTTGGGACTGACCGCACTGGCATTTTGGGACGTGATATTCGCCCCGGTCGAAGGGGCGTTCTTGAACCCGTATCAGACGGGTCCGGTCGATCTCTACTGGCAAGACTTCGCGCGCATCAGGGGCCGTGAGATCGAAGCGCAAACGGCCCGGCTCTCGGAGCCGCGAGGTTTCGCGGCCGCATTGCAGACGACCTGGCAAACCAAGTTCGGCGTTGCCAATCAATTGATGAGTTGGCGCCACATCGACGACTACTTGCTGCAAAGGGTGCTGGAAACCATACCGCATGCGCAGTTGTTGCGGTTGGTCTGTCACGTCATTCACAACCTGCCAAGCCGGCGCACGGGCTTTCCCGACCTGCTGATTCTGTACGGTACTTCCACGTACGAGTTCGTCGAGGTCAAAGGACCGACCGATCAGCTGCAGCCGACGCAGCGTATGTGGTTCAAGTACCTACTCGACCATCAATATCGAGCACGTGTTTTGAAGTTCCGGGCGTGACCGAACGGTCGCTGCCGATTCGCTGGCTTGCGGAGTTCGTCCACCGCCGCGGCGATCTCTATGCGTATCGAGCAGGCAGCACGCGTGCGGAAGAAGGCATCGCGACGCAGCGGCGATTGCAACGGGACCGGCCGAACGGCTACGTCGTCGAACAAACGGTGCAAGCGACGCTAAGCATCGCCGACGTCGACTTCAAGCTGTCCGGCCGCGTAGACGGCGTGGATCTCACGGTCGCACCGGCGTTGGTCGAGGAGTTCAAGACCACCCGCGCCGATCCCGAAGTGGCGCACCTGCACGACGGTTGCGTGCATTGGGCGCAAACGCTGCTGTACGCGGCACTGTTGGCTAGAACCCACGCAAGTATAGGTAGCTGGCATCTGCGGCTCATCTATTGTCATCCCGATACCCGACAGACGCATGTGTTTGAGCGCGAGGCCGACCGGGACGAATTGGCGGCGTTTCTCGAGGAGACGTTGACACGTTATGGGCAATGGGTGGCGCGGCAACGCCGACATGAGACCCAGCGCAACGCCTGGCTGGCGTTGCGCGGCTTTCCGTTTGCGACGTATCGTCCCCACCAACACGCCACGGCGCGCCGTTGCTATCAGGTACTTCGAGATCGACAGTCTTTGCTGTTGGAAGCGCCGACAGGCAGCGGCAAGACCATGGGTGTTCTGTACCCGGCACTCAAGAGCCTGGCGACGACGTCGAGTAAGAAATTGTTGTATCTAACCAGTCGCGGAACCGGTGCCAGGGCGGCTCAAGCCGCGCTTGAGGTCATCGATGCCGATCGCACCGAAATTCGCAGCATCACCATCACCGCGAAGGAAAAGGCTTGTCTCGTCGAAGGCATGCCTTGTGCCGCAGAGCACTGCCGTTACGCACGCGGTTACTACGACAAACGCGATGCGGCTGTCGCCGAGTGTTTGGATCAGTACGTCATCGGTCCCGACACGCTTGAGACCGTGGCGCGCAAACATGAAGTCTGTCCTTTCGAACTTTCGTTGGACACGGCCCTCGGGGCCGACGTCGTCATTTGCGATTACAACTACGTATTGGATCCGGTCGTGCGCCTGCAGCGATTCGCCGACGACGATGAAATCGATCTGTTGATCGACGAAGCCCACCAGTTGACCAGCCGCACGATCGCTATGTTGTCCGTGACCATCGACCGCGCTCCCATTCGGGCGGCGCTTCATGAAGCACCGTCCGCGGCCATCGCAACGCGATTACGATCATTGGATCGGTCACTGACGACGTTGCGGCGCCTGTACGGTCGCGACATCGAAACCATCATCGATGAGCCGCTGGCGGTACGGCGTGCCGCTAAGCGCTTGGTAGAGGAGTGTCAGAACGCGAGCGTTGCACTCCTTGGGCCGTCTAGCTTGCGCACGTCTTTGTTCGACGCCGTGCGTTGGCTGCGCGCCGACGGCTGGACGCAACCGGACGCCTACGCCTACGTGCTGGACACGCGCGACGGTGAGTTGGCCGTACGTCTGGAGTGTCTCGATCCGAGCCGCTATCTCAAGGACGCGTTGTCCCGCTACCGCAGTCATATCCGGTTTTCCGGTACTGTGTCGCCGCTAGCGCTTTACAACGATCTTCACGGGCAGAAGGAGACCCCCGCAGAGCGAGCCGCCAGCCCGTTTCGCGAAGATCAACTTGGCTTGTTGGTGGTCAACGACGTCAATACCTACTACCAAGGCCGCGCACGGTCCATCGACAAGCTGGTCGAGTTGGTCAACGGTGTGTGCGGGGCCAGGCGCGGGCACTATCTCATCGCGTTTCCGTCGTATGCATACCTTGAGAGTTTCAAGGACGCGGCCACTGGCAGACTCGACGACATTTGTCTTCGCGTTCAGACCCCCAACATGGAGGCGGCGGAGCGAGATGCGTTCTTGGAGGCGCTGAACCAGGACGAACCGGTATTGGCCGGCGTGGTTCTCGGTGGCCTGTTCGCCGAATCGGTGGACTTCAGCGCCGTGCCGCTCAAGGGCGTCATCGCCGTCGGCGTCGGGTTGCCGCCGCCGACGCTGATGCGAACGTGCCAGGAACAATACTTCGACCACCGATCGTTGAACGGCAAGGAGGTGGCGTTCCTGCAGCCGGCCATGACCAAAGTACTGCAGGTCGCGGGTCGTTTGCTGCGCTCGCCGGAAGACCGCGGCATCGTCTGCCTCGTCGATCCGCGCTTTTGCGATTCCGAGTATCAGCAGTTTTTTCCCGCACATTGGCAACCCAACGTCGTCACCACGGCAGATGCGGGCAAAGTAGTGGCGAAATTCTGGCAAGACACTATCCTCACCGCTCCTTAAGCACCCCCTGTCGATAGCACGTCAACGAAGCATGGTTTTTCGCCGCACCAAGATCATCTGCACCATCGGGCCGGCGACGGATGACTTTCCGACGCTGGAGAAGCTGTGTCTCGCGGGTATGGATCTGGTGCGGGTCAACATGTCGCATGCAGACCACGAAAGCGCTGCGAAGATCATCAATTGGATCAAAACACTCAATCGCAAGCTCAAGCATCCGGTGCCGGTGTTGTTGGACACGCAAGGTCCTGAGATACGCACGGGCGTCGTCAACGAACCGATGGATCTCAAAACCGGCCAGGTCGTGACATTGTCCGTTCGCGATCCCGACCAGGTGGAAACTTCTTCGATCCACGTCAACTACCAAGAGCTTGCCGAAATCGTGGAGCCGGGGGGCCGTATCACCGTCGACAATGGGCTCATCAACTTCGAGGTACTCGAGCGCGATGGCAAGCAGCTCGTCTGCAAGGTCATCGATGGCGGCATGCTCGGTAGCAAACGCCACGTCAACCTGCCGGGCGTGCGCGTCAACCTGCCGGCGATTACGTCGAAGGATCGTAAGGACATCGACTTCGGCCTGGAGCACGACGTCGACTTCATCGCGCTGTCGTTCGTGCGTTCCCCCGAGGACGTCGAAGAGTTACGTGGGTTGATTCGAGACAAGCATGGCAAAGCCCACATCATCGCCAAAATCGAAGACCAGCAAGGGGTCTCCAACATTCACGACATCGTGCGCGTCGCTGACGGCATCATGGTCGCCCGGGGCGATCTGGGTATCGAAACGGACATCGCCGACTTGCCCAACGTGCAACGCCGCATCGTGCATTCTTGTGCCAAGTGGGGCAAACGCTGCATCGTTGCGACACACCTTCTGGAGTCGATGATCGAGCACCCGATACCCACCCGCGCCGAGGTAACGGATGTCGCCAACGCGGTCTACGAAGGTGCCGATGCGGTCATGTTGTCGGGCGAGACCAGCGTGGGTAAACACCCGGTACGCTGCGTCGAGCAGTTGGTTGCCATTACCCGGTCCTCGGAGCGATATCCCGGCCTCGGCTACGAAGCCGACCTGGTCGCGGAAACCGATAAACAGCAGTTGGCGATACACGCCGTCGCCTTGGCGGAGTCGATCAACGCCAGCGGTATCGTGGTCATCACGCGACGCGGCGTGACCGCAGATCTGGTCACCAGCGCGCGGCCCCGCACCGTACCCATTTACGCGTTCACCAACGACAGCCAGACCCGGCGCCGCTTGTCCTTGAACCGTGCGGTCTTGAGCTACCGCACGGAGTTCAGCAACCAACCGGAAAAGACCCTTCAGCGCGCCTTCAAGGTCCTACAAGACCGAGAGGGACTACCCCCCGACGCAAAGGTCGTGGTGATCTCGGACGTGCTGGCAGGGGCCAAGACGGACGCCATCCAAATCCGCTTCCTCACCGACGGCTAACACTTCCGGCCGGTTACCAGAACGCTGAAGTCACCATCCTCACGGCGGCCAGAATCAACAGCGCGCCGAACAGGCGCCGCAGCGGTTGCGGTTCAATACGGTGTGCGACCCGTACACCCAATGGCGCGGCGATGACCGCGCCGGTTACGACGGCGAGAAAGCTCGGTAGGTGGACGTAGCCGATCATGTAACCGGTGTGTGGGACGAAGTCCTGGGCGAACAGGATGTACCCCAGCGCGCCTGCGGTGGCTAGTGGCGCCCCGAGAGCGCTCGAGGTGGCCGTTGCGCGGTGCACCGGCGTGTTGAAGAAGATCATCGTTGGCACCGTGACGATGCCGCCGCCGATGCCGGCGATGCCCGATACCAAACCGGCACTCAGTCCAATGCCGCCGGCCGCCGTGGCGCCTGGAAATCGTCGATGCGGATCGGGTTTCCAGTTGGTCAGCATGACCGCCGAGACGAACCCCAAGTACACGCCGATGAAGCTGCGCAACACCGGCATCGGTAGCTGCGGCGCGATGTAGCCCGCCAGCAATGCGCCGGCCACCAGGGGTGCGGCCCACTTCTTGACGATCGGCCACTCGACCTTGTCGGATTTGAGTTGGGTGTAGGCGGCCGCCACCGATATGAAGATGATGCACGTCAACGACGTTGCCACGGCGACGGGTGTGCTGTGTTCGACCGCGAACAGGCCCAGTCCATCGAAAAGCATAATGAGCGTTGGGACGATGACGATGCCGCCGCCGATGCCCAACAAACCGCCTAGAAAGCCGCTGGACAGCCCGATTGCGAGACACGATAAGAAGAAAAGTTCGCTCAATTACCTATAATGTATGGCCGTTGATCGCCAGAGTTTAATGAACTTGACTCGACCCCACCAAGTTTCCATTGCCCGTCTGCTCTGCTCCGTCTGCCTATTGTGCGTTTCGTTGTCGTTCAGCGCCTTGAGTGAGGCGCGGCGTGTCGAGCTGGAAAACGGCGACGTCTACGAGGGCGACATCGTCGATGGCTTGCGCACCGGCACCGGTACCTACGTTTGGGCCAACGGCAACGAGTACCGCGGCGACTTCCTCAACAACCAACTACACGGTCAAGGCACCTACCGCTGGACGGACGGACGCACCTACGTTGGGCGCTACGTCGCCGACAAGCGCCACGGCAAGGGATCCCTGACCTGGTTGATCGGCAATAGCTACGAAGGCGATTTCGTCAGGGACGAGATGCACGGCAACGGCGTGTTCCAATGGAGTAACAAGGACCGCTACGAGGGGGATTTCGCGCTAGGAGCCCCTACCGGCAACGGCCAGTTCGATTGGGCGAGCGGCGAGCGATTCGTCGGCCAGTTCGTGGACGGGGTGATGAACGGGTCAGGGGTATTCACCTGGCCGGATGGCCGCAAATTCGAAGGTCGCTACGACGACGGCGGTAAAACCGGCCTCGGTACGTTCGAGTGGCCCAACGGCAACCGCTACTACGGCGATTTCGACGATGATCAGCGCAACGGGTTAGGCATCTTCTATTGGCGCGACGGAACGGTGTACCGGGGCCAGTTTCGTAACAACAAGATGCACGGCCATGGCGTCAAGCAGCAGCCGGATGGGCCGATGGAACTGCAGCAGTGGGACACCGGAAATCTCGTATTGAACGAACCGTTGGAACAGAATGCACGCTGCCGGCTAGAAATTCAGGATCGTACGTGGATGTTCACTAGCGATGCCTGTGTCAACGGGCTGGCCCACGGTCGCGGGCTAGCGGCAAGTCTCGACGGTGAGGTCGTCATCGTGAACGGACGCTTCGTGTTGGGCCACTTTGTCGAGGGCGACCAGCAGTCGTTGAAGCTCGGCGATAGCTAGCGCCGGATTTTCGCGTGATGGAAATACCAGGCTTCCAGATCCAAAAGGAACTCGGCCGCGGCGGCATGGCACGCGTGCATCTCGCCGTGCAAGAAAAGTTAGGCCGCCACGTGGCGTTGAAGATCGTCTCACCCGACTACGCGAACGACATTGCCTTTCGCAAACGCTTCATTCGCGAATCAAGGATCAATGCGCAGCTTAGCCACCCCAACATCGTGCAGGTGTACGACGTGGGTTCGCACGACTCGCTCTTGTACCTGGTGTTGGAATACATCGCTAGCGGCGATCTGAATCAACGCCTCGAGCGCGGCATGCACGTACGTGATCTTGTCAGGGTGATTCGCGACATGAGTCGCGCGCTCGACCACGCTCACGAGAAAGGCTTCATCCACCGCGACATAAAGCCCGAGAACATTCTGTTTCGCCCGGACAGCAGCGCGGTGCTGACCGACTTTGGTATCGCGCGGCTGGTTGAAAACGAACCGTCCCTCACCCGCGCCGGTACAGTGGTTGGCACGCCCCAATACATGAGCCCTGAGCAGGCCGCCGGTCGTGAGCTGGACGGTCGCTCGGACCTTTACAGCTTGGGCGTGGTGTTCTACCGCATGTTGACCGGCGACGTGCCTTACAAGGCAGATTCGGCGGTCGCGATCGGCATCAAACACCTGCAGGAACCGATACCCAAACTGCCCAACTACCTGACTGTGTTCCAAGGGGTCATTGATCGCGTGCTCGCGAAGAAACCGGAACATCGCTATCAAACCGGCGCGGAGCTAACGGTGGCGTTGGAGGAAATCAAATCCGCTGCGCAATTGCCGAATGCCACGCTCAAGACGATGGCCGTGACGACCCAGGAAATACGCGCGGTGGGTGGGGGATTGCTGACGACCGTACGCGATCCGTCTCGCTCGGAACGCCAAAAGCGGCGGCGCAAACGGCGACGGTTGGCTCGACAAGCGCTTGCTGCCACCGTGTTGGTGAGCGCCATCGGCGGCGTGGCATACCTGGTCGACAATCAACCCCTATGGCTGACGACCACGCTCGCACGGTTCGATCTTGCGGAGAATCCGCTCGTGCCCACCGCGTGGTCGGACGCACAATCGCTGCATCAAGATCCCAACCAGAGCCTCTCGGCCATCGTCGCGAGCTACCGGCGGGTACTGGCGCTAGACCCCGAACACGCGGAGGCGCAGCAAACCATCGATGGGCTTGCGCAGCAGTGGAAAACGAGCATCGAAGCCTCGCTGCTCGCCAACGACCTCGCCCAGGCGCAGACCAAGTTCCGCGCGATCGAAAACCGACGGGCCGTCGTGCGATGCGCGAACACGGGCGT
>CBDTZM010000028.1:0-10135 GCA_965364915.1 uncultured Pseudomonadales bacterium
AGACCGAAGCCGGCGTCGAAACCGTGTTGCGTATCGTCGACGGCGCTGACGGTCTTTTTGAGGGGTTTCGTCCGGGTGTCACCGAACGTTTGGGGCTTGGACCGGAAGTTTGCCAAGCCCGCAACGCAAAACTGGTCTACGGCCGCATGACGGGTTGGGGCCAAACCGGTCCCATGGCCCAGGCGGCCGGTCACGATATCAACTACATTGGGCTCGCGGGCGCCCTGCATGCCATCGGCCGGGCCGGAGAACGCCCGGTACCGCCGCTCAATCTGGTCGGTGACTTCGGCGGTGGCGGCATGTTGTTGGCATACGGCATGGTGTGTGGGCTTTTGGAAGCGCAAAAATCCGGCCAGGGACAGGTCATCGATGCGGCCATGGTGGACGGTGCGGCCTCGCTGATGGCGATGTTTTTCAGCATGGCGGCCGGCGGCGGGTTTTCCGCTGCCCGCGGCACTAACCTGCTGGACACCGGCGCCCACTTCTACGATACCTACGAGACCAGCGACGGTGAGCACATCTGTATCGGTTCGATCGAGCCGCAGTTCTACGCGCTGCTGGTGGAAAAATCGGGCGTCGATCCGGAGCGTTTCGCCAAACAGATGGATCCCAGCAAGTGGCCCGAGTACAAGGCAGAGCTTGCGGAGGTTTTCAAGAGTAAAACCCGGGACGAGTGGTGCGCCATCATGGAAGGCAGTGATGTTTGCTTCGCGCCGGTGCTGTCGATTTTCGAAGCGCCGCAACATCCGCACAACAAGGAACGCCAGACATTCATCGACGTCGACGGTGTCATGCAACCGGCACCAGCTCCGCGTTTTAGCCGGACGGTTCCAAACGTTAGCCACGGTGCCCGAGCGCCTGGCGAGGACTCGACAGCGGTCCTGGAGGGTTGTGGGTTCGATGCGGCTGAAATAGCGGCGTTACAAAACGACGGCGTGATATGAGCGTCGAGTTGCTCGACTCGCCGCGGTTTCACGGATTTCGCGTACGACGGCAGATTGGCGGCAAGACGTACCAGGAATACTTTCCGCTCAAAGCCAATGGCAAACGCCTTAGAGGGGCGAAACGTGCCGCTCTCAAAGCAGCCGCCGAGGCGCGTGACGCCGAGCTCGAACAATTGCAGTTGTCCGCCAAAGAAAGGGTGAGCCGCGAAGTCACAATCGATGCCAAGGGCCAGGTGCGCGGCATTCTGTTTCGCCTGAAAAAGGAGAAGAGCGGGTATCAAACGCCCGTATTTCAAATTGGCATCATGTCTTACAAGCTCAACAAGATTGTCAACACGACGGCTTCGATCAACTTGCATGGAATGGAAGGTGCCTGGCACAGAGCCGTGGATTTCTTTTGCGAACACAAAAACATCTCGAAACGCTCCAAGGGATATCGGGCGCTGCTCGCCGCCCAGCCCTCCAAAGCCGATCTGCGGCGCCTCGAGAGGACACTCGGTCGATGAGTTACGCAGAGGTCTACAGACGCTCAATAGACGATCCGGAAGGTTTCTGGCGCGAGCGCGCCGAAGAACTGCCGTGGATCGAGTTTCCGCCCACCATTCTCGATCAGGATGAAAATGGCGCATGGCGTTGGTACCGCGGGGGCAAAACCAACTCTTGCTGGTTGGCCGTCGACCGGCATGTGGATGAAGGACGTGGTGCGCAGACCGCGTTGATCTACGACTCGCCGGTCACCAACCAACAGATCAGTTACACGTTTGATGACCTGAAAGAGCGGACGTCGCGCGTCGCCGGAGGATTGGCCGCGCTTGGGGTCGGCAAGGGCGATCGCGTGGTTATCTACATGCCGATGGTGCCGGAGGCTGCGATTGCCATGTTGGCATGTGCTCGCATCGGTGCCATCCACTCGGTAGTGTTCGGCGGCTTTGCCTCGCCCGAGCTGGCCAGTCGTATCGACGATGCGCAGCCTAAGGTGATCTTGAGCGCTTCCTGCGGCATCGAATTCAGCAGTGTGATTCCCTACAAGCCGTTGTTGGACGAGGCCGTGCGCCTTGCTGAACACAAGCCGGACAAGTGCGTGATTCTGCAGCGACCCCAATGTACGGCCGCGTTGGATGACGCACGTGACCTCGACTGGCTGGTTTGGGAGGCGGCTAGCGCGGCCGTCGATTACGTGCCGGTCGATGCAACCGACCCGCTCTACATTCTCTACACGTCGGGCACCACCGGTAAGCCCAAGGGCGTTGTTCGCGACAACGGCGGACACGCGGTCGCGCTGCATTGGAGCATGCAGGCCATTTACGGTGTCGACGTCGGCGACGTGTTTTGGGCTGCGTCTGATGTCGGATGGGTGGTAGGGCATTCCTATATCGTCTACGCGCCTCTGTTTCGCGGCTGTACGTCGGTACTGTTCGAAGGCAAGCCGGTGCGCACGCCGGACGCCGGCGCCTTTTGGCGCGTCCTCCAGGACCACAAAGTCGCCAGCTTCTTCGTCGCGCCGACGGCGTTCCGCGCGATCAAGAAGGAAGACCCGGACTGCAAACTCAAACGCCAGTACGACATCTCGTCGCTCAAGTATCAATTTGTGGCCGGTGAGCGGTTGGACCCGCCCACCTACCACTGGCTGAAGCAACATCTGGACGTTCCGGTGATCGACCACTGGTGGCAGACAGAAACCGGCTGGTCGATCTGCGCCAACATGGCAGGCGTGGAACTGGTCGAGACCAAACCGGGGTCACCGACCTTTCCGGTACCGGGATACGATCTCAAGGTGCTCGGCGACGACGGCCGTGAGCTAGGCCCGGGCGAGGAGGGTGCGGTGGTTATCAAAGATCCCCTGCCGCCCAGCGCATTCCCGACAGTGTGGGGAGACCACGAACGCTTCGTCGAGTCCTATTGGTCCACCTACCCCGGCTATTACCTCACCGGAGATGGCGGCTACCGGGACGAGGACGGCTACGTCTACATCATGGGGCGCATCGACGATGTCATGAACGTTGCGGGTCATCGGCTGTCGACCGGCGAACTCGAGGAGGTGGTGGCGAACCATCCGGCGGTCGCCGAGTGTGCGGTCGTCGGCATCCACGATCCGGATAAGGGCCAGGTACCCATTGGGCTGTTGTTGCTGAAAGACGGGGTCAACGTCGAACCCCAGGCACTGGAGCGTGAATTGATTCAGATGGTGCGTCAGACGATTGGCCCGTTTGCCAACTTCAAACGCGCGGTCGTCGTGCAACGTCTGCCGAAGACGCGCTCGGGGAAAATTCTGCGCCAGGTGCTACGCAAGATGATCGATGGCGACCCCTATGTGACACCCTCGACCATCGAAGATCCGGGCATCATCCCGGAGATCGAAACCATCCTGAGGCAGGAAGGCGTATTATCGAGCCCGAGCAGTTAGGCCTAACGCATGATCATTGTCCACGGCACCATTCCTATCAAACCGGATAGCCGGGAGGACGCGTTGCGGCTCGCCAGACGCATGACCGAAGCGACGTTGAGCGAGATAGGCTGTATCTCGTACGAGTTTTTCGTCGGGCTTTCGGACCCGAACACGTTGATGTTGTTCCAGGAGTGGGAGTCGATGGAAGCGTTGATGGCGCACTTTCAAACCGAGCACATGGACGAGTTTCTCAAAGAGCTACCGGCGATACTGAATGGCGAGGTCATGACACGCCGCTATGCGGTACAGAGGGTGGATGAGGAAACCCAAGAAATGCCCCCGCCGGTCATTCACTGATCACCGATGGGTTTCAACGAACGCGCCATATAGGTGGCGACGGCCAGCAGAACAACTGCGAAACCCGCTTCCAAAAGTCCGATCGTTCTCAGCGGCGCCGTGGCGGCCAGCAAGACACCGTGGATGAAGTACAACATGCTCACGAACGCCGCACCAAACACACTGCGTGGTCGCAGACGCAGCATACCGGGCAGCACGGCCAGCAGCGGCAAGATCTGAATAATGAACCAGGTGATGTTGACGCTGGTTGTCGGCAATGGCTGAACAAACAATTGGCGCAATCCGTTGATGCCGACCAACGAGCCGATGAGGAGCAGGGCGACGAACAACCAGCCCTTCACGCACTTAACCTCGCAAGGCGCTGGCGATAGCGGCTAAGCGCTTGCCTAAGGCCTCTGCAAGGTCCGCTTCATGGTGTGTCAGTTCGCTGGAAGCATTGGCCCCTGAGACGTGGGTCGGTCCGTACGGCGTTCCACCGCTCGTCGTCGCGTTGAGCGCCGGTTCGGAATAAGGCAGGCCTAACAACAGCATGCCGTGATGCAAGAGCGGCACCATCATCGTCAACAACGTGCTCTCCTGGCCGCCGTGTAAGCTCGACGAAGCGCTGAACACTCCCGCAGGCTTACCCACCAAGCTATTCGCCGCCCAAAGGTCGGCGGTCGTATCTAAAAAGTGTTTCAGAGGTGCGGCGATGTTGCCGAACCTTGTCGGGGAGCCGAGAGCTAGCGCCGCACAATCGGCTAGATCGTCTTTCGTGCAAAACACCGCACCCTCGTCGGGAATGGGAGGCGCTGTGCGTTCCACAACCGTCGCAACGGGCGGTACCGTGCGCAATCGGGCCTCGAACTCTCCGTGACTTTGCACGCCGCGGGCAATGTGGCGGGCCAGGTTGGCCGTGCCGCCCGAGCGGCTGTAGTACAGGATGAGGACGTGGGGCACCAGGCACCTCTTGCGTCAGTTGAGAATCGAAAGCACGTTCTCGGGAGGCCGGCCGAGTGCCGCTTGATCATTGGCGAGCACGATGGGCCGCTCGATAAGGATCGGATTGTCCACCATCGCTTGAATCAGGCGGTCGTCGGAAAGCGACCGATCGTCCAGACCGAGGGCTGAGTAGGGCGCCTCTTTCCGACGCATCAGCTGTCGCGGCGCGAGTTTCAGTAGCCCGAGAATGCGCGCCAAGGTATCCGCGTCCGGAGGCGCATCGAGATACTCGATCACGGTGGGTGTGATGCCGCGACCTTCCAACAGCGCCAAGGTCTGGCGCGACTTTGAACACCGCGGATTGTGGTAGATGGTGACTTCACTCATGGTCTTTGTAATGCTGATGGATGCAGGCCCATTAAATCAATCGAGTCGAGAGCGGGCAATGGACCAGGAACACTGGATTGGGCGAATGGTGGTCAGCGTACGCTGGTATGCCCGGCAGATGGGGCAACAGTTTCTTGCGCATGATTGCTTGTCGAGCGCCGGCGCCCTGACCTATACGACGCTGTTCGCCGTTGTGCCGATGATGACGGTCATATATACGATGTTCTCGCTGCTGCCGGAATTCGACGCCATCGGGCAGCGCATCGAGAGTTTTGTGTTTGAGAACTTCGTGCCCGATAGCAGCGCGTTGGTGCAAGACAAGCTTTTGGAATTTTCCGAACGTGCTCGCAATCTTACCGTCGCCGGGTTCAGCTTTCTGTTCGTGACGGCGTTTCTGATGCTGGTCACCTTGGAAAAGGCTTTCAACACGATCTGGCGAGTGCCGGAACCGCGGCGCGGCTTGCAGCGCTTCCTGTTGTATTGGGGCGTGCTGTCACTCGGTCCGCCGTTGATTGCGGGCGGTCTGATCGTTAGCGCCTACCTGACGTCGCTGCCACTGCTTACCGATCTCGACACGATTGGTGTGGGCGATACGGTACTCGAATACTTGCCGCTGCTATCCGGTACCGCGGTGTTTACCGTTTTGTACTACGCAGTGCCCAATTGTTCTGTTCCGCTCAAGCATGCGCTAATAGGTGGCTTGTTGACGACGGCGTTGTTTGAAGTCGCCAAAGAGGTCTTTAAGACAATCGTCACCAATACCTCCATCGAGCCGATCTACGGAACGTTTGCTGCGGTGCCGCTGTTTCTCGCGTGGTTGTACCTGGTGTGGGTGCTGGTGTTGAGCGGTGCGATCTTTGTGCGTACGCTGTCGCTGCAGCGCGATGTCGAAGGTGCGGAGCGCGAGCCTAAACTCGTCAAATGCGCGCGCGTCTTGCAACTTCTCTATGATGCGCATATGCAAGGAACGTCCGTCACCGACTATGAGATCAACCGGCAGGTGATGCTCAATCGCGAGGAACACGATCGTATTTTCGGGGTCTTAATGGATCTAAAGGTGCTGAGTCAGACCGAGGACGAACGATGGATATTGGGCCGCAATCTAAAGGGCCTGACGCTGTGGGATCTCTATCAGAAGTTGCCGGAGGGTTTGGACGTCAAACGGCTGGAGTTAGTCAAAGACATGCAGCGAGTGACGGAACCCCTCAAAAGTATGGCGCAATTCGGTTCGAATGAGATGTCGGTAAGCTTGGATAGTGTTTTTGGAAGTGTGCAGTGAAGCATGTAACGTTGGCTGTTTTGTTGGGATTGTTGGTCGGCTGCAGCGCTGAGAGTTCAATCGGCCTAGCTGATGGCAGTAGTACCAAGCTTTCGCACTGGGAAGGACGTTGGCTCATCGTCAATTACTGGGCCGAATGGTGTGCACCCTGCCGGGCCGAGATACCGGAGCTGAATGCTTTGCACAAGGAGCGTGCGTCCACCGGTATCGTCGTGCTCGGGGTCAACTACGATGGGTTGGTTGGCGACAAGCTCGAGGAGGTCACCGAACGCATGGGCATCGAGTTTCCGGTGCTCGTCGACGATCCGCGCGAGCGTTGGGGCTACGACCTGCCCGCGGTGCTGCCGTCCACCGTGTTGATCGACCCGGAAGGCAATCTACACCGGCAGCTGCAAGGACCACAGACCGCAGAAGCCCTAACCGACATCATCACTAGCGGGTAGGATTCCGGCCGCTCTACTGGAAGCGGCACGCTCGCAAACCGTAGTTCTCGCAACTCGCTTGCAGTTCCGGCAAGTCTTCGCGGGGTTTGTGGCGCCACACCTGGCGCCAAGCCGACACCACGAGATCGGGGTACTTGAGCTGTCCGCGGCTGCCGTTGTAGCGGGCCAGCGCATCGACTAGATCGCCTTCACTGACTTCGAGATAGTGCGCCAATATTGTCGTGCCGTATCGGATGTTGGTGGTCACGTGCGTCAGGTTGTCTTGCGGGCGCCCAATTTCCAACCGCCAGAACGGCATCACTTGCATCAGCCCTTGGGCACCCACCCGGGAGATCGCGTAACGGTCGAAGGCGCTTTCCACCTGCATCACGGCAAGTACCAGATCCGGGTCCAAGCGTTGCCGCTGCGCTTCCCGGTACACGGTGTGGAGTAGAGTCAGGCGCTCATCGTGATTGTCGACGTAGGACTGCAGGCGTGCATCGGAGGCCTTGAGCCACACTTCGGTTTCGAACCGGTCGACCGTCTCGTAGCTCGCGGCCATCGTCATTGCCAGTTTTTCGATCAGCACCGGATCGACGTGCTCGTCGGCGAACACGGTCGACGCGAGCAACAGCACGCCGGTCGCCACAATGCCGCGCACCCGGCTATTGAAGTTTTGCCAGCACATCGTCGAACGGCACAGCTTGCAAATCGGACTCGGTTCTTCTGCGATATTCCACGTTGCCTTCCTTGAGACCGCGCTCACCGACGGTGATGCGGTGGGGGATGCCGATCAAATCGGCGTCGGCGAACTTCACCCCAGGGCGTTCGTCGCGGTCGTCGATGAGTGTTTCGATCCCCGCATCTTGGCAACGCGCGTACAGTTCGTCAGCCGCTTCGCGCACGGTGTCCGACTTCGCGTAATTCAGGGCCAGAATATGCACCTGCACCGGTGCGACGGGTTGCGGCCAGCAGATACCGCCTGCATCGTGGTTCTGTTCAACCACCGACGCGACTAAGCGCGTAATGCCGATGCCGTAGCAGCCCATGATGGGAGCCACGCTGTGACCATTCTGATCGAGTACCGTCGCTTGCATGGGCTCACTATAGATGCTTCCCAACTGAAAAATGTGGCCTACTTCGATTCCTCGCAAAAACGCGAGCACGCCTTGTTCGTTGGGCGCTTTGTCACCCGCCACAACGTTGCGGATGTCGACGATGCGGGCTTCATCCAACGCAACGTCGCGATCCCAGTTCACGCCTTGGTAGTGATAACCGTCGCGATTTGCGCCGCAGGCAAAATCCGCTATCGCTACGGCTTCGGGGTCGACATACATGGACGTCTGCAGGCCGACGGGACCGACAGAGCCTGGGAGGGCGCCGGCCGCCGCATTGACTTCCGCTTCGGACGCGAATTCCAGTGGCTCGAGCACGCCATCGAGTTTTTGCGCCTTGATGAGGTTGAGCTCGTGGTCGCCGCGCAACACCAGCGCCACCAACGATTCTTCTCCCTTGACCAGCAAGGTCTTCAGACAGGTTGCTGGGGGTCGCTTCAGGAACTGCGCCACCTCGGCAATGGTGGTTTGATCCGGGGTCGCGACTTCGACCATGTCTGCCCCCGGCCCGGGCCGTTCGGGCGGCGGTGCGGCGACAGCCTTCTCCAGGTTGGCGGCATAGTCGCCTTCGGTCGCGTAGACGATGGTGTCCTCGCCGGCTTCTGCAAGGACGTGAAACTCGTGTGAGTTGGACCCGCCGATGTTGCCGGTATCGGCTTCTACCGGTCTGAAATCGAGCTGCATTCTAGTGAAGATGCGGCTGTAGCAGTCGTACATTTCAGCATACGTTGCGTCGAACGAGGCTTGGTCGATGTGGAACGAGTAGCCGTCCTTCATCGTAAACTCGCGCGCTCGCATGACCCCGAACCTGGGCCGAATTTCATCGCGAAACTTGGTCTGAATCTGGAAGAAGTTGCAGGGTAGCTGTTTATAGCTGTGAATTTCGCGGCGAAACAGGTCGGTGATGATCTCTTCGTGGGTCGGGCCCAAGCAAAAATCGCGTTCGTGGCGATCCTGCAAGCGCATCATCTCGGGCCCCATCTTGTCCCACCGTTGGCTTTCCCGCCACAGTTCGGCCGGTTGCACGACCGGCATCAGCACTTCTTGGGCGCCGCTTCTGAGCATTTCCTCCCTGACGATGGCCTCGATCTTGCGCAGCACCAGGACGCCGAGCGGCAGCCACGTATACAGGCCGGAAGCGACCTGACGGATGAGGCCGGCGCGCAGCATCAGCCGATGGCTCGTAACCTCGGCATCGCTGGGATTTTCCTTGATGGTGGGTATGAGCAGTTGGCTCTGCCGCATGGTTTCAGTTCTTCGCGTTTGAGGGTGTCGGCATTAGAACAAAAAGACGGTAGGAACAAAAAGGCTCTTAGGAGCCCTGCCGATTGCCTAAAAGCGGTGCAAACCACTGTATTTTTGATGGTTTTTTGTGGATGATGCGCGGCTCTCGCGAATCCGGTAAGGAATCATCGATGCCGATCTACGAGTACCGTTGTGAAAATTGCGGCCATGAGATGGAGGCTATTCGGAAGTTGAGCGATGCACCGCTCGAGCGATGCCCTGTCTGCGAGAAAGAAAGCCTGAAGAAGAAGATTTCGGCCGCCGTGTTTCGCCTGAAAGGCGGCGGCTGGTATGAAACCGACTTCAAATCCGGCGACAAGCGTAACGTCTCCTCTACCGAGAAAAGCGAAAGCAAATCCGCCGACGGCGACGGTTCGAGCGACTCGGGCTCGACGAAGAAAACCGAAGAAAAATCCAGTGCTAAGAAGACCGACGCGCAATCCGACGGTAACAAGACCGCGTCGACAAAGGCTTCGTCGGATTAGCCATGCGTAGTCACTACTGTGGTGTCCTGAACGCTTCCCACGTAGGGGAACAGGTCGAGCTGTACGGCTGGGTGCACCGCCGCCGCGATCATGGCGGGGTGATCTTTCTCGATGTCCGTGACCGCACGGGCATCGTGCAGGTCGTATTCGACCCCGATGTCGAGGCCAGTTTCCAGAGCGCCGATCGGGTACGCAACGAGTTCGTGCTGCGCATGACGGGCAAAGTGCGTCCCCGCCAGGAAGGTGCTGAGAACCCCAATATGGCCACGGGCGCCATCGAGGTCTTGGGGAACACGCTCGAAATACTCAATGCGTCGCTCACGCCTGCGTTTCAGCTCGACGAATATTCCGACGCCGGCGAGGACGTTCGCCTGCGCTACCGCTACCTCGATCTCAGACGGCCGGAAATGCAGGAGCGCCTGCACCTACGGGCGCGCGTTGCGAGCGCGGTGCGGCGCTTCCTGGAAGACAACGGTTATTGGGAAATCGAGACGCCGACGTTGACCCGGTCGACGCCCGAGGGAGCGCGGGACTACCTTGTACCGAGTCGAACCC
>CBDTZM010000029.1:0-10128 GCA_965364915.1 uncultured Pseudomonadales bacterium
AAAAGGGGGCGAACACCTCATGTTCGGGCATTTCTGTCTCTCTTTGATGTCACGTGATCGCGGTCTCGGGACTGGCAAACGCGGTCATTATCCCACCGATCGCCAATTCAATGATTTGACAAGGCCACACCAGATTTGTTGATATCCGTGTCGGGGGAGGAAAGGGAGAAACGCACTGCGTATCTCCTAATCCAAAAACGGCCGGGTCTTCCCGGCCGTTTTCTTTTGTGTATCCTCTTTCGATGTTCATAACCAGTTGATTTATATAGCTTAATCACACCTCTCATACTCGAAAATCAGCGGATTTTCCTGTACTACGACCACCCGCAGCGTGTCAGGGGCAGGCCTTTCGAAGCGCAGCCCATCGAACTCGGCAACCCCGTCGGTTGTGGATTGCAGCGGAAATATCACGACCTCCTGCTTTTCCTCCCAGGACACCAAACTGGGCTCGAAGTGCTTCAGGCGCAGCACCCAACCGTCATCTTCGGCTTGTATGACCATGAATTCGTGAAACCAGACGGTCCCTTGTTTTACCGCCGTCATCGTACCGGTCATGGCGCCCCCGGCCGGCGCATCCCAACGCTCGAAGACATCGGCGCCGATACCTTTACCGCACCAATCGCCTTCGAGAAACGCAAACGCCTGAAAGCTGAGCGTCGCTGCGAGTAGCAAGCTGATCATGGGAATCCGACCTTGTGCGGTTTGCGGTAATTCTGGATCATCGATGCTCTGCAGGATGGACGCAAGGGAACTAGGGTAATGACGCAGATCGATACCGGCACCGATGAATTGCTGTGCGAGCTCGAATCCAGAGTCGCTACCATCACGCTGAACCGTCCGGAAAAACGCAACGCATTGAGCGACAACCTGACACCCGCGCTGAGAGAGACGCTGCTGGTATTGGAACGCGACCCGCGGGTCGGCTGCGTCGTCATCACCGGCGCGGGTAAGGCTTTTTGCGCCGGCGGCGATGTGTCGGGCATGGGCGGTGGCGGCAGCGCGCCGACAGATGCACCCAAACCCTCGCTCGAAGATTCGATCCGCGTTCTGCAGCACAAACAAGAGACCCTATCGCTGCGCTTGCACGAGCTCGCCAAACCGACCATTGCGGCACTTCCCGGCCCGGCTGCCGGCGCCGGCTTGTCCATCGCCTTAGCTTGCGATCTGCGCATCATGGCAGAGACGGCTTTCATCACCACCGCGTTCAAAAACATCGGGCTATCCGGCGATTATGGTTCGAGCTGGTTCTTGACTCAGCTGGTTGGGCCGGCGTTGGCTAAGGAGCTGTTCTTCACATCGCGTCGAGTGAGCGCAGCGGAGTGTTTGACGCGAGGTATTGCCAATCGGGTCGTGGCTTTCGAGAACCTCGCCGAAGAGACGCGAACACTCGCCCATGAAATCGCCCATGGGCCACGGGCCGCACTCGGGTACATGAAAGAGAACCTGAATCGGGCGCTCACCAACGATCTCAAGGCGTGCCTGGGCATGGAAGCGGATCGCATGGTACGCAGTACGCGTACCGAGGATCACAAAGAAGCGGTGCGCGCATTCTTGGAAAAGCGCCCGCCGGCATTCGACAACCCAGATTGATTTGACGAATGCCTCCTGCCGTTCGATTCGGTATTCTCGGCGTCGCCCGCATCACGCCGCGGGCGCTAACGCGTCCGGCCGACTATCAACGCGACGTTGGACTCTACGCCATTGCTGCCAGGGACAAGCGGCGTGCCGAGTCGTTCGCCGCCCACGAAGCTATTCGCTTTGTGGTGGACGACTACCAGGCCGTGATCGATCATGACTCGGTCAACGCCATCTATAATCCGTTGGTCATTTCGCTACACATGCCGTGGACACTGGCGGCACTCGAAGCGGGCAAGCACGTGCTCTGCGAAAAGTCGTTTGCGTTGAATGCCGACGAAGCGGCAACGATGGCGGCGATGGGCAAAGAGTCCGGGTTGGTCGTGATGGATGCGTTCCACTATCGCTACCACCCGATGTTTATCCGCGCCAAGGAAATTGTCGACTCAGGCTTGATCGGCGAGCTTGTTCGCGTCGAGGGCGCCTTCCACATTCCCGTCAACGACCCCGACAACATTCGCATGCAATACGAACTTGGCGGCGGGGTGACGATGGACATCGGCTGCTATCCGATCTCCTGGATTCGGCATCTCACAGGTGAAGAACCGACGGTCACGAAGGCGACGGCCGTGGAGGGACCGGCCAACGTCGACGTCACGCTTAAAGCGGAGTATCAACTTCCCAGCGGTGCGACCGCCATGAGTTCCGGCGACATGGCCATTGACACCCGGTTTCGGGCTGACCTGACGGCCACCGGCACGCTGGGGACACTGAAGGTATTGAACCCACTCGTTCCGCAGACGGGTCACGCACTCGAACTGACCACCCGGTCCGGTACGACGGTCGAGAAGCTCGACCGCCGCCCCACGTACGACTATCAGATGGACGCGTTCGTCGAGGCCGTCGTGAATGACAAGCCGTTGTACACAGACGCTGAAGATGCGGTAAAGCAAATGCAGGTCATCGATGCATGCTACGATGCCGCGGGATTACCGAGGCGAGGATTGGAGCTTTAAGTTTTCTTGCCCGGAAACTTGGCGACGGTGATCGAGAACTTGAACGCCTTGCCGTCGATCTCTGTATCAAAGCTATCGTCGATCCATTCGTCGCGTTCGAAGGTGGTACTCAAGGTCTCGCTCATAATGTAGTCACGATGCTCGTCCGCCGCCGTGAACAGGGCAGGGTCGCCGTCGTAGCGAATGACGATGCGATCCGAGACATTCAAGCCTTTGTCTTTGCGGGCGCGTTGCACGCGATTGACGATCTCGCGGGCGTGGCCGCCGCGAATCAGCTCGTCGTCAAGCGTACAGTCGAGAGATACCGCAATCGAGCTATTCGACGTTACTTCCGTAGCTTCCTGTGGCTGATGAAGAACCTGAATTTCATCCGTATCAAACGTTTCCCCGTCGATCTCGATGCTGCCATCGGACTGCAGAAGCGCAATTTCCTCCGCCGTCAGATTCCCAATGTGCTGCTGAAACGACTTCATTCGGCTACCGAGTCGTTTACCCAGTACTGGAAAGTTGGGTTTGGCGACCAATTCGATATAAGCCGTCTCGTCGGCATCGTAGTTGACCGTCTGCACGTTCAACTCGCTCATGATGTAAGACTCGAGCCGCGCGATTTCGTCCAAGAGTGCCTGGTCGCGGTTGATGATGGTCAAACGCTTAAGCGGGGTGCGAAGCCCGATCTTCACCTCTTCCCGGCGTTGCCGGCCCAACAGGATGACCTGCTGCATGCGCGCCACCGCCACTTCGAGCGCGGGTTTCACCAAACTCTCTTCGGCTTCGGGAAAGTCGCAGAGGTGTACCGATTCCGGCTTGGCGGGCCGGTTGCCCAGGTCGGTCAGTTGCAGATACAAATATTCCGACAGGAACGGGGCAAACGGCGCCATGACCTGGGACAATTCCAACAGCGCGCTGTACAGCGTGCTGTAGGCTGCGATCTTGTCCGCGGTTATCTCCTCGCCCCAGAATCGACCTCGGTTCAAGCGGATGTACCAGTTGGTGAGATCCTCGATGAAGTCGAAAAGCGCCGGAACCACGTTGTACAAGCGGTACTTGTCCATCTCGCGCTCGACGTTCGACTTCAACGTCTGCAGTCGAGACAGAATCCACTGGTCGAGCACGTTGTCGCCCCCGTGGGTGCCCTTGTCAGGCGACCAACCGTCGATCTCTGCGTAGGTTTTGAGAAACGAAAAGGCATTGAACCAGGGCAACAGGGCACGCCGGGCCATATCGCGCACGCCTGCGTCCGTAAAGCGTTGTTCCTCCGCTCGCACGAGCCCGGAGTTGATCAGGTACAGGCGTAACGCATCCGCACCGTAGATCTCCATCAACTCGTCCGGCGCCGTGTAGTTCTTCAAGCGTTTGGACATCTTCTTGCCGTCTTCGGCCATCACCATGCCGTTGACGATCACGTTACGAAACGCAGGTTTGTCGTACAGCACGGCAGCGAGCACGGTCAGCGTATAAAACCACCCGCGGGTTTGATCCAGCCCTTCGGCGACGAACTCCGCCGGAAAACCCGCATCGAACACGTTTTGGTTTTCGAACGGATAGTGGAGCTGGGCATACGGCATCGAACCGGACTCGAACCAGCAGTCGAGCACCTCGACAATACGCCGGTATACGCCTTCCTCGCCGTCCACTTCGAACGTCAGCGGGTCGACGTTTTCGCGATGCAGGTCGTCGAGACGCACACCGGTGCGCTCTTCGAGCTCGTCGATGGAGCCGATGCACACCTGAGCGCCTGTCACGTCGTTGATCCAGATCGGAATCGGCGTGCCCCACACGCGGTTGCGAGAGATGGCCCAGTCGAGCGCGCCGGCCAACCAGTTGCCCATGCGACCGTGTTTGATGTGTTCGGGCACCCAATGAATCTGTTCGTTTGCGGCAATCAAGTTGTCACGAAACTCTGTCACTCGTACGTACCAAGAAGGCACGGCGCGATAGATCAACGGCGTGTCGGAACGATAGCAATACGGGTAGCTGTGCTGGATGACCTCATGCCGGTATAGGGAACCTGCGTCTTTTAGATAACGGATGATTTCCTTGTCGGCGTCTTTGACGTACTGGCCGGCAAAGTCGGCGACCTCTTCGGTAAACAAGCCTTGCATGGTGACCGGTAAAACAAAGGCTTCGATACCAGCCGCTTCCAAAATACGTTTGTCGTCTTCACCGAACGCCGGTGCTTGATGAACCATACCCGTCCCCTCGGCAGCAGTGACGTAGTCGTCCATCACCACCACGAAAGCACCGTTGCCCCGCTCCTCGGCAAAGTACGGAAACGGTGGTTCGTAGCTGAGACCCACCAGCTCTTTACCCGTCACGCGAGACTTGATCTCAAAATCACCGTAGGCCTGCAGACGGTCGTAAGCAAAGTAGACGTCTTTGTTCAAGTCCGTATCGCGGACCTTTACATACTCGACATCTCCGCCTACGCAAACGGCGAGGTTCGAAGGCAAAGTCCACGGGGTCGTGGTCCAGACCGATAGATAGGCGTCCTCGTCGGTGAGCTTGAGCAGGACGGTGATGGCCGGATCTTGCACGTCCATGTAGTTGGACGTTGCCTCAAAGTTCGCAAGGGGTGTTTCCAACGCGGTGGAGACAGGCATGATCTTGTTGCCCTGGTAGATCACCCCTTTGTCCCAAAGCTGTTTGACCACCCACCACAACGACTCCATGTACCAGCTGTCCATGGTCTTGTAGTCGTTGTCGAAGTCGACCCACCGTCCCATTCGAGTGATGGTGTGGCGCCATTGATCGACGTAGCGTTGCACGATGCCGCGGCATTGGTCGTTGTAGCCCTTGATACCCAGCTCATCCACGGCCTGCTGAGCAGACATACCGAGCTGCTTGTCTATCTCATGCTCGATGGGCAAGCCGTGACAATCCCACCCAAAGCGACGCAACACGTATCGGCCTTTCATCGTCCAGTAGCGCGGCACGATGTCTTTGATGGTGCTGGCGACGATGTGTCCGTGGTGCGGTAGACCCGTTGCAAACGGCGGGCCATCGTAGAAGATGTATGGCTTCTTATCCTTGCGCACGTCCAACGACTGTTGAAACACGTTGGAAGACTCCCAGCGTTTCAGGATCTCGTGTTCCATATCGACGAAGGAAAACGTTGTAGGCGTTTCCGCTGCTTCGGCCATGTCTCGCGAACTTCAAGGAAATTGGGCGCGCATTGTAAGGAACCTCCGCCCATAATGCAGCCGGCCTGCAGGGGTAGGGGGACAGATGCAATACGGCGCGGTTTTTCCACACAACGAAATCGGTAACGATCCAGGCGCGATCAAGGCTTACGCACAGGGCGTCGAGGCGCTCGGCGCCACCCACCTGTTGATCTACGACCACGTGTTGGGCGCAGACCCGGACCGGCCTGGCGGCTGGAAGGGCGCCTACGACAAAGATGTCGCCTTCCATGAACCCTTCACCACCTTCGCCTTCCTCGCCGGCGTCACCGACACCCTCGAGTTCATCACCACGGTTCTCATCTTGCCGCAGCGGCAAACGGTGCTCGTCGCCAAACAAGCGGCCGAAGTCGCAGTGTTATCGAACAACCGTTTTCGGTTAGGCGTCGGGACCGGTTGGAACGACATCGAGTACGAAGCACTCAACGAAACCTTCACCAACCGCGGCAAGCGCCAGGCCGAGCAAGTCGAGCTGATGCGCAGGCTCTGGACGGAGGATGCATTCACCTACCAGGGTGAGTACCACACCATCAGCGCTGCCAGCATCAACCCGCGGCCAAGCGAGCAAATTCCCATCTGGTTCGGCGGCTCCGCGACTGCTTTACTCAAGCGCTGCGGCGAACTCGGGGACGGCTGGATCCCGTTGATGGGCGCCAACGACAAGGCCCGCGAATGTCTCGAAATCATTCGTCGGCATCGCGAGGCCAAGGGTCTTTCTTGGGAAGGCTTCGGTATTCAAGCTCAAGCACAATACCAAGGCGGTACGCCGGAACGTTGGGCCAATCACGCGAGTAAATGGCGAGACATCGGGGCGACTCATCTGGCCATCGCCACCCACAATGCAGGTCCGACCGATGTCGACGGTCACCTCAAACGGGTAGCCGAATATCTGGAAGCCGTTGGTAGCGGTTAGGCGCCGCCTTCTTGCAGTTGATCGCTGAAGTTGGGCGTCAAGGGGCGACCCATCGCGTAGGAATCTAGGACGAATTCGCGAATCACGCCCAAGCCGGGAGCATCCACGCCAGCCTCGCGCAGTAGCTCTTTGAGAAGACCTGCTTCGATCTCAGCTTCGAACTGAGAAGGATACGGACCCACGTCTACGCCTTCGCGAGTATGGAAGAACCACTTTTGATCGCTCAGGAACACGCGCTCCGAGCGAAACCAAGTGCGTGGTTCTTCGTCAAGGCGGGCTTTGCTCATCCGACGTTCTCACTCAAAGCTCTTGAACCTGCAGTTTGCCGCCGGCTCAGGGCCAGCGCTGTCGCAAGGATGTGAACCTTGTAACCAGTTTTTAACGAGCGTAACTATTTGTTTTTAAGACACTTTATGTCGAGACAACGGCCAGCAGGCGATCCATGCGAACCTGCAATCTATCTAGATTGCCGGCCATCAAAGGTACGATGAGCTGTGCGACACCAACATCTTCGTACCGCTGAACGGTCTCATCCGTCACAGGTTGTCTGTTGGTACCGACATAGATGCTCACATCTGCCAGGCTGCGATCGACCGCGGTCAGCTTTTTCTCCAACTTGGCGATACCGGCCGCCGCGCGCGCAGGGTCCAGATCGTACCCATACCAGCCGTCACCGTGCGTCGCCACCCGGTTGAGCGCGGCGTCACTTTCGCCACCGAAAAAAATCGGCGGATGCGGATCTTGCACGGGTTTCGGATAGAAGTGGCAGGCTTGCAGTTCGTAGGTTGGACCGTGGTACTCACTGACCCCGGGACGCCACAAAGCCTTCATCACCTCGATGTATTCGATACAGCGGGCGGCGCGCGAGTGAAAATCCATCTGCAGATTGTCGAATTCTTCCTTCAACCAGCCGATGCCCACGCCGAAGTCGACACGCCCGCCGGACAAGTAGTCGAGGTCCGCCACGGCCTTGGCCGTGTACACCGGTTGGCGTTGCGGCACCAGACAGATGCCGGTGCCGAGCCGAATGCGCTCGGTATGGGCGGCAACGTAGGTTAGCGCCGTGAAAGGGTCGAGCACACCTTCCGGGTCTCCCGGAATCTTGCCATCGGTCGAGTACGGGTAGTGCGATGCATAGTCGGGGAACAAGATCACATGCTCCGGTAACCACACAGAATGAAACCCCGCCGCTTCCACCAGCTTGACGGCTTCGACCATGAACTCAGCTGACGTTATGTGATTGAACGCCATCGCGACACCGATCTGCATGTTCACCTCATCTTTAGATGCCAAACCGGTATGATCCATCGCCATCGATGAAAACTGAAGCCCCACCCCGTTCCGCCTATCCCTGGTACCTCGTTAGTTCGAGTTTGTGGATGGCAGGCATGAGCTTGCAGGGGTTCCTGTTTACCTGGCTGCTCGTCGGCATTCTAGAGCGACCTGCCGACGAGGCCGGGCTCGCCCGATCGCTCGCGGAATTTCCGCCGTTGATCATCCTGTTGTTGGGCGGCGTGTTGGGCGATCGCATCAATGGCCGTTCATACCTGATGGTGATGCATTTTTTTATGAGCCTACCGCCGCTCTTGATCGCCATGGTGTTCGATCTTGGGCTCTTGAGCTATTGGTGGGTCGTACTATTCGGCGTGCTGATGGCAAGCGTTCAATCGCTTTCCGATCCCGCCCGGCAGTCGATGCTGAGCCGCGTGACTCGGTTCGACGTACAACGCTCCATCACCATCATGACCATTGCGACGTCGTTGGTGGGCTTGTTGGGCTTCTATCTCGGCGGACAACTGGAGAACCTGGGTCTGCTGGTCGTGCTGGTCATCCAGTCGTTGCTGTTTTTCGTGGGGCTCTTCGCGGCCCAACGGCTCCCGCACCTACCAGTGGCCTCCGTCGGGCGGCGGCCCAGCTTCGCGGTAGGACTCAAAGCGGTCTGGCGTTTGAAGCTGATTCGCAACATCGTCGGCCTCAATTTCGCCTCGAGTCTTTTCAACGCCGGCGCCTACATCATCGTCATCCCATACATCGTCAAAGACGTCTACCTCGGCGATGCCTCGTTGTTCGCGACGGTCATGATCGTCTTCACCATCGGCAGCATCGGCTCCAACGTGGCGCTGCTCGCTTTCATGCCGCTCCTCCACCCCGGACGCCTGTTTCTGGTTCTCCAACTCACCCGGGTCATCATTCTCTTGTTGGTGTGGATGCAGCCGAGCCTGTGGTTGTTTCTGCTCGCCTTGGTCGCCTGGGGCACCAATATGGGGGTCACCACCACATTGGTACGAACGACCGTTCAGGAGTTGGCCCCCGAAGCCGAACGGGCTCAGATTCTGTCGATACTGCTGTTGAGCTTCATGGTGTCATCGCCGATCAGCGCGATCCTGCTGGGTTTTCTGATCGAAGGCGGTAGTCCGTTGACGGGCCTCATTCCCGGTATGGCGATGTCGCTATTCATATTCGCCATCGGCTCTTGGAAAAGCGGGCTGTGGCAGTACAAGTCAGAACCCGACTACCTCAATCGCGCTTGAACAACCGGTAGGCTGCCAACAACAGCAAAGCACCGATGGTGGCAAGCGCCAAGCTCGTTAGGTCGAAACCGCGGACATCGCCGAGGCCCAGCATGCTACCGACGCCGCCGCCGACGAGTGCACCAGCGATGCCGATGCCGATCGTGACGAACATACCGCCCGGATCTTTACCCGGCATCAGCAGCTTTGCGAGCGCACCGACCACCAGGCCCAACACCAACCAGCTAATGATTCCCATGTGTCACCTCGAGGAAGTTGCCTGAGCCACACTATACGCCGCTGCGGCGCTCATCCCGTAAGTGCCCGACCGGATGAACGCAATGAGGTAAACTCGTAGTTCATTGACAAGTCGTGCCACTGCAACGTGACAACCGCGACCACCAAATCCGAAGTCGTGTCGTTCGAGGACGAAGCCTTGGTTCTGGTCGATAGCGACGACCACCCCGTTGGCTTTCTCGACAAATCCAGCTGCCACGACGGCCAGGGTGTACTGCATCGGGCGTTCTCGGCCTTCATCTTCAACGCCGCCGGCGAATTGCTCATCCAGCAGCGCGCGCCGGACAAACGACTGTGGCCGGCCTATTGGTCTAACAGTTGTTGCTCACACCCGCGCCGCGGGGAACAGATCGAACTAGCGGTAGCGCGTCGGCTCGAACAGGAACTTGGAATCGGTCGCCACGATCTGACCGCGCTCGAGTTCCTGTATAAGTTCGAATACGTTGCCCACTTCAACGATGTCGGTACCGAACACGAACTATGCGCGGTGTTCGTTGGACACACACGCGCCGAGCCCGTCGTCAACACCGCCGAGATCAAAGACTGGGCGTGGATCGGCAAAGACCAATTAACCGAACAACTGGCCGCAGAACCCGACCGGTTCACGCCCTGGTTACAACTCGAGTGGGCCAAGCTGA
>CBDTZM010000030.1:0-9957 GCA_965364915.1 uncultured Pseudomonadales bacterium
GTGCCCAATGGTCGTAATCGCTGCGCTGGCCGCGCATGTAGATCATGGCGTTGATCGAAGAACAGCCGCCCAACACCTTGCCGCGGGCGTAACCGATGCTGCGTCCGTTGAGACCAGCGTCCGGTTCGGTCTCGTAGCACCAATCGGTGCGTGGGTTGCCGATCGTGTACAGATAGCCGACGGGAATGTCGATCCAGAAGTAGTTGTCCTTGCCGCCGGCTTCGAGCAATAAAACGTTGACGTCCGAATTGGCAGATAGTCGGTTGGCGAGGACGCAACCGGCGGTGCCAGCGCCAATGATGATGTAATCGAATGTCATAGGCAGGTTCTAATGCAACTATATAACGACCTAGCTACCCGCCAGGTAGGCCTCTACCCGATCGACCGCGTTTTGCCTGACGTTCATGTGGAACAAGCTATAGTCGTAGACGTGCATGCTGTTACCCGGCATCCGCGACGGAAAAGCCGTAGACCGTAACGCCGGTACGGCTAGTTGGCCGTCGATGCATTGAGCGTCGGCCGCACCAACTTCGACGTTCATCTGCCGAAAGTCTTCGCTATCGTCGGCCAATCCAAAGCCCGGATAGCCGATCGCACCGGCGTTCAGTTCGTGCGCCGCATATTGATCATCTTCGCTCCACGTTAGCGGGTTGATGCACATGAGATTATCGACGCCGGCGTAGATACCTGCCGAATCTCCGTCGACGGCGTTCCAACCGATTGCGCAACGCGTCTGTGTAGGCGTCGTACACCGCGGTACTCCTCCCAACGCATCGTTGGTGATGTTGAAACCGACAAGGTAGGCGGCGACCATGCGTTCTAGGTTGGGGGTATCGGCGATTTTTTCGCGCAATAGTCGCGCAGCATGCATCGTGCCCTGAGAGTGACCGGCCAATATGAAGGGCCTGCCGTCGCTCAAGCTGTCGATAAACGTGTCAAACGCACGCGCTAGATCGTCATACGCGGCATCTAACGCCTGCTCACCGCTGCCCGAGGTGTCGAGAAATGAAAAGAAAGTGGCTTGGCGGTAGCGGGGTGCGTAGACCGCGCAGCAGGAGTTAAACACCGACGCTTGGTGTCTGAGGATGCGTTCGTCAACGACCCAGTTAGCGCGTTCGTCGTCGAGTGGTTGGTTCCAGCCTTGTTTGTCGATGTAGCTGGTCGGGTGCGCGAAGAACACTGCGACCGCAGCGTGTTCACCGGTGACGCCCGCCGGTCGGTCGTCGGACGCCTCAATGAGTCCGGGGAGTGCGGCCCACGCGAGTTTGTCGGCATAGTCGGGGGCAGGTGGCAACCGCGACGCGTCATAGGGATGATCGGGTGCGATCTGTGAACCGATCACGGCCATCATCAGCTCGTTTCGATAGACGTAACTCACTACCACCGTGAGTACTAGCAGCGCGCCAAACGTTAGTAAGATCTTCTTCAACATACTTTTCCCCCTAATTTACCTTGACGTCTCAATTCACCCAGGCCTCTGGCAAGTTGTCCTCGATCAGTTGTCGAATACTGAAACAGTGGATGTCGTGCTCGGCGCCGACTTCCAACGCAAGTGGCGACACGTCGTTGGTGCGCGCGAATACTTTGGTGTTGGGATGGCGTTGCTTGATCCAGAGCGCAGCCCTGAGATTTTTCTCCGCACCGCCGGTGCCGAGGATCACCGTGGGTTCTCTTGCGGTTAGATCGATGGACTCCTCGAGGTTGTTCCAGACCTCCGGGTGGGAGATGTCGCCCTGAAATATCTCTCTGCGATAGTGCGTGCCGATGCGCTCCTGTTCGTCGGCGACGAGTACCCGCCTGTCGGCATCTACGTCGATGAGCGCGACCGTTTCCAATTCCGCCTCGGCATGACCCTGCAACTCTTCCAGAACCGTTTGCCCGAAGCGTCCAAAACCGGCCACCACTACGACGTCGCGGGCATCGGTCTTACGAAAATGAGCGATCAGGTCGTCCTTCACCAGTGCTGACGCCGCCAGATGGTAGGAATTGAAGGTGGTGCACTGCTGGTCGACGCTGGTATCGTGCATGGCGCGCATGAATCTCAAGTTGTCGCAATGCAGCAAGATTTTCGAGTCGAGTTGCGGGAACAGCGCGAGGATCTTGCTCGCCACCTCATAGGACTGAAAGTCGTCGGCGCCCAGCAACACCACCCTGTGTGCTCTGTCCAGGCGCAGTTCGCGCAGCAGGAAGTTGTGGGTCATGTCGCCAACGACAACGGTGACGTCGAATGTCTGCTCCAACTCTTGTTCCCGAATGGCCTCGACCGCTTCGTCGACGACCACGACAGATATTTTAGGCGCCTGCCTACGTAGCACTCTCAGATAGCTAATCGTCAAATCGCTCGTACCGGCGATGACGATGTGGTTTTGCAGTCGTCGCAATTGCCACCGACGCGGCGCCATGACTCGAATGACTGCTTCGACCACGGCGGATGCGGTCAATAGAGGGGCGCCGAAGTAGGCGATCCACAACATGGCGCGACCCAACCAGGGTCCGCTATTGGGTGTGCCGAGGTCGAGGCCGCCGACGACGAACAGACCCAGGCTGTAATAGGCTTTCGTGAGCAAACCCGCTGCGACAACATCGGGCCGTTCCGAAAGGCCAACCCCGGTGAGCAGACCGACGAAGGCGAGTAGGAAAAATGCCGCCGCGGCCGGCCAACGCCAACCGATGTGTTGTCTACTGGGTGCGTCAAGAGCCAAAGCGGCCGCCTATCGTTCGATGGTTGCCCATTAGTCCGGTAGACCCAGCACCCGTTTGGCAATGATATTGAGTTGTACCTCCTTGGTGCCGCCGGCGATCGTCAGAGACTTTTGGCGCAGCCATTCCCGCGTCGTGTCCGTTTCTTCGCGCGTAAAACCGTCGCCGGCCCAACCGATTCCTTGTGTACCCATTGCCGAAAGGAGCAATTCGTGCCCTTCCTGTGTATTGAGCGCGCCCGTCAGTTTGATGGCCGACGATGCAAATCCCGGCGCACGAGATTGTAGTTCCTCGATGACGCGTTTTTGGGTCAGGCGCTGGGCGTGGGCGTTCTGTTCGTATCGAACAAGCCGCGTGCGGATCGCTGTATCGGCTAGCTTGTCGTGAATGATCGGTACGTAAGCCTTGATCATCTCGGGCATGCGGCTTGTCGCCGCACGGCCGCCTTGAGAGCCGGAGATGTTGATGCCGGCGTGGGTCGATCTTTCGAATTGCAACAGGCGCTTGCCCACGGTCCAACCGTTGTTGACGCCGCCGATTATATCAGCGGCGCTCGCCAGCGCATTCTCGAACAAGGTTTCGTTGAACGGTGAAGAACCGGAGATCAAACGGATGGGACGTACCTGAACCCCGGGTTGGTTCATGTCGACGAGTACCAGGCTGATGCCTTCGTGTTTCGGCTTCTCCAGATCGGTACGCACAAGCACGAAAATGTAGTCGCAATCCACGGCATCGGACGTCCAAGTCTTACGTCCGTTGATGACGTACTGATCGCCGTCGAGTTCGGCACGCGTACTCAAACTCGCAAGATCGGAGCCAGCGCCGGGTTCTGAATAACCCATCGCCCAACCACCTTCCCCACGCGCAATACCGGGTAACCAGCGAGACTTCTGTGCGTCGCTACCCAGCTCCAAAATTGTCGGTCCGATGTAGTTCACACCACGACCGGTTAAGGGTGTCCTTGCGTGGACACGTTTCAACTCATCGATGAGTACGGTGTAGTGCTCACGCGGCAACTCGGCACCGCCGTATTCTTTCGGCCAGGTGGGTACGGTCCAACCGCGCTCGGCCATGCGTTCCAGCCACAATCGAATGTCGGGTTCGAGATCGACTTTGCTGCTACCCCAGGCGATCGGCCCCGGACCGCGCGCCCCGCTAGGGCAATTCTCCTCGAGCCACGTCCGTGTCTCGTCGCGAAACTCTGCCAGTTCGCTCATGACGCTCCTCCCAGGCGGTAGTAGTCGGGTAGGTCGGCCTGATCGATGGCGGTGAGGGTAGTGAATGGGTCTTGGCCGAAGTAGATATCCTCTCCGATCAGCTTGCCGTCAAGATCGGCGGGCCAAACGGTGATCAGTTGGGTGTCGGTGAGGTAGAGGCCCTCTTCGGTGAGTTCGATATCGTTGGCTGAGGTGAGCCCCATCGTTAGTAACCCGCCACCTTGGTAGACCTGCTTGACGCGACCCTCTGTGATGACGGTGTTGTCATCGACCACGATTCATTCTACAACGACCTCGAACTGTTGGGTACCGGTTGCGATCATCCCGGCATAGAACGCTTCGACTGCCTGAAAGCCCTCGATGACGTTAGGCGTATTACCCCAAAAGTGGTAGATCGGCTCCGCCGTCAATGTGGCCATCAAAGGTTCGAGATCGCCTTTGATCTCGTACTCCATATGATCGCGCACCTGTGTCAGCAACGCCTTGTAGCGCGGATTGGTCTCGCTCGCCGCGCGCGCTTCTAAAACAAGCCAACTGTTATACGGTTCGATGAGAAGCATGATTGCGTCTCCCGGCCCTCACGCGGTCAGCGCTTCGAGCAAGCGCCAGTCCGGCAGCGCACCGTTGTCGGCGTTGATGGGGATCACGACGACCTGATCGGCGCCGGCTGCGCGATGTTCATCGATTCGTGCGCGCACATCCGCCGTGCTGCCCCAAGCGACGATGGCATCGACTAACCGATCGCTACCGCCATCGGCGTAGTCGGCGTCGGTAAAGCCTTGAGCGGACCACGCGCGATGGTAGTTGTCGAGCTGCAGGTATAGGTGGATGGCCTTGCGAGCGATCGACCGGCCTTGCTCGGGCGTTTCGCTCACCAGGCATTGTTGCATCACGATGAGCCGCTTGTCGGGCCCCAACCATTCGCGCGCTCTCGCTGTATATTGCGGTGTCATCAAATAGGTGTTGGCGCCGTCGGCTCGACGTGCGGCGAAACCCATGAGCTTCGGCCCGTGCGCGGCGAGATACACGGGTACCTCGCGTTCATAGCGGAGCGCTAAGCGGGCCTGGTCCATTGCGTCGAAAAATTGCGTGAGCTTGACGAGGGGCGGCAACCACTCATGACCCCGGATGCTGTTGCCCATGTCGTTGGAGACGCCGAGGCCAAGTTCGAAACGTCCGTCGTAGAGTTCTGCAAGAGTCGTCGCCGCCGCCTTGGTTGCGATCGCGTCGCGCGCGTAAACGTTGGCAATGCCCGACGCGACACGAATCGAGCGTGTCGCACTCAACATGGCCGCCGCCGTGACAAACGGTTCTCGGCCAAACAGCTCCGGCAACCAAATACAGTCGATGCCGGTGCTTTCGGCCTGCTGCGCGTATTCGATCAGCGCAGCACCGCTCATGCGGTCGGTATTGAACAGCAGTCCAGTATCCATCCGATATCCAGAGTTGGCGGCGGTGCTACTGCAAGGGTGAGTAGTCGGTTGGCGTCAGGTAGTGCTGTTGAATACCGCCTTGCACCAGGATGCGTCCGTCGACCTGTGATGCGCGGGCGACCTCTTGCCAAGCCGGATCTCGGCCAAAGTTGCCCCAAGATGTCTTCGCGCCGTCAACGCTCGAGTGGGCGATCATGTAAACCAGGGTGTGATCGGCAAGATTCTCATCGATCGGTACGGTGTAGACGACGTTTTGCATACCGTGCTTGTCGAAGATGGTCATGGTGTGATCTCGAAAACGTGCGTGCAAGTTGTCGAGCTTGCCCGCGTTCGTCGTGTAAGTGCGCAACTCGTAGACGTGTTCTCCCGGTAAGTTGCCGGCACCGGACTTGAGCGGTGAGTAATCCGTTGGCGTCAGTAGTTGGTTCTCGATATTGGCGACCAAGGCTCCGTCTTTGATGGAATCCGCATATACCGTCTGCCAGGCGGGATCGGCCACGAATGCCTGCCAGCTAGCCGCAACGCCGGCCGCACCTTTGTGGCCGATGAGATAGATGAGCGTGTTGGGTGTGTCGGTCGGCGTCCAATAACCGACGTTGGTCATGCCATGCTTTTCGAAAAGGTCCATGGTGTGGTTTCGAAAACGCGCGTGAAGATCGTCGAGCTTGCCTTCGTTGGCGGTGTACGTACGTAGCTCGTAGGTCATTGAGTCGGCTGCCACAGCAGGCACGGTGCAGAATAGCATCCAAGCGCTGAGCGCCATTAATCGTCGTATCGTCATCGTGTCACACCCCCAAAGCGAGACTGAATTGTTGTTGGTATCGGTCCGGTCTAAGCCTACCACCGGTTGCCACTGTCTGACGAAGCGTTTGAGGACGCGGCGGGTTCACTTAGCTATCATCGAGCGTCCAGAAGGGGAGACGACCATGAAAGTTGTTGAAGGAATCGCCAAGGTTCTAAAGGCGGAAGGCGTCGATATTTTGTTCGCCTATCCGGTGAATCCGATCATCGAGGCGGCTGCAGCCATAGATATCCGTACGGTCATCGTGCGCCAGGAACGGATTGGCCTGCACATGGCGGATGCTTACTCGCGCCTGTCTTCCGGCGACAAGATCGGAGTGTTTTGCATGCAACACGGTCCCGGGGCCGAGAACGCCTTTGGCGGCGTCGCGCAAGCATTTTCGGAGTCGGTACCCATCTTGGTCATGCCGGCAGGTTATCCGCGACGTTTGGCCAACTACTATCCCAATTTCAACTCTACCCAGAACATGCGGCAAATCACCAAATGGGCAGAACCGCTGACGATGGGTCGAGCACTACCGGAGGTGATGCGGCGCGCGTTCTTCCAGCTACGCAACGGCCGACCGGGCCCGGTGCTCATCGAGGTGCCTGTCGATGTGTTCGGAGAAGACGTTCCCGATAACTGGGAATACGTGCCGAGTTTCAAGAGCCGGTCTGCCCCGGATCCGGCAGCTTTGGCAGAAGCGGCAGAGGTGCTGGCCAAGGCAGAACGACCGGTCATCTATGCCGGACAGGGTGTGCACTACGCCAAGGCATGGGACGAATTGAAGGCCCTGGCGGAAGCCTGGAACATCCCGGTGACGACCAGTATCGAAGGCAAGAGCGCGTTTCCGGAAAATCATCCCTTGTCGCTCGGTTCGGGAGGCCGTGCCAATCCACGTGCGGTAAAAACCTACCTGAACGAGGCCGACGTCATTCTGGGCGTCGGTTGCAGCTTCGCGCTGACCGGATTTGGCGTACCGATGCCGCGCGGCCGGACCATCATTCACGCAACGTTGGATCCCATGGATCTGAACAAGGACGTTGCGGTGCAATACGGTCTCATCGGCGACGCACAATTGACGTTGGCCGGATTGACGGCGGCGATGGACGGCTTGGACCACACGCAGGCCGATGCCCGAGCGGACGTAGCGCAGAGAATTGCCGGACTTCGAGAAGAGTGGCTGGCCGAATGGATGCCGAAACTCACCAACAACGAAGCGCCCATCAATCCGTATCGGGTGTTGTGGGAATTGAACGGCATGGTCGACAAAGACAAGACCATCATCACTCACGATGCTGGTAGCCCGCGCGACCAGACGACGCCATTTTGGGAAGCGACCGCGCCGCTCAGCTACATCGGCTGGGGCAAAACCACACAACTTGGCTATGGCCTCGGTCTCGCCATGGGCGCCAAACTCGCGCACCCGGACAAGCTGTGCATGAACGTGTGGGGCGATGCGGCCATTGGCTTTACCGGTATGGATTTCGAGACCGCGGCACGTGAACGCATTCCGATTTTGTCGATTCTGTTCAACAACTTTTCCATGGCGATCGAGATTCCGATCATGCAGGTGTCCCAAGAAAAGTATGGCGCGACCGACATCTCCGGAAATTACGCGGACATGGCCAAGGCTTTCGGCGCCTACGGGGAGCGCGTCACCGACCCGAATGACATTCGGGCGGCGTTGGAGCGCGGTATTGCCGCAACGGAAGACGGCCAACCGGCGCTTTTGGAGTTCATTACCGACAAGGAAATCACCATATCCAACGAACAGTAGCGCCGATGGACTTGGGCTCAAGGCAGTTCTATTCTGGCGGCCGTAAATGACCACGGAAAGCACATGAAAGATCTCACTTTGAAGCTCCTGCCGGTGCTGCTGGCCGGCTTCGGTCTCGGTCAAGCGATGGCGGAAGTGCCGCGCACCGCGGATGGCCATCCAGACCTGAGTGGCACCTATAACGTGGCAACGCTGACGCCGTTGGAACGTCCCGACCGGTATCAGGGCAAGGCGACGTTAACCGATGAAGAGGCGCAGGCCGTCGCCGAGAACTCACGCGCGAACTTGGCAAAGGATCAACAGCGGAGCGACCCGAATCGCGGGGCTCCGGCCGAAGGCGGCACCAAGTTTTACATTCCCGAGATCGAGCCGGCCGCGGGTGGCGTAGGTGGCTACAACGCGTTTTTCGTGGACTTGGGTGACAGCAATTTCAAGATCGACGGTAAGTGGCGCACATCAATCATTGTCGATCCTCCGGACGGCAAACTGCCGCCGATAACGGACCTAGGCAAGGCTCGCACGATGTCCAGCCAGGTCGCGATACAGAAGAATACCGGCAAAGCTTGGTGGATCGACATGGAGGTAGGTCCCTACGACCATCCTGAAATGAGGCCGTTGGGTGAACGCTGCCTACTGGGTTTCGGATCCACCGCCGGTCCGCCGGCTCTGCCCGTGATGTACAACAACCTGAAAAGGATCGTGCAGACTGAAGACTACGTCATGATCCTGATCGAGATGAATCACGACGCGCGCATCGTGCGCTTGAACGCCGAGCACGAACCAGCGCATATCCGCAAGTGGTTGGGCGACTCGGTCGGGCATTGGGATGGCGACACGTTAGTCGTCGACACGACTAACTTCCGCGAGCAGTCGGGCTTCTCGATGGCTTCCGAAGATCTACATGTCGTCGAACGCTTTAGTCGCGTCGACGAGGACACGTTGCTCTATCAGTTTACGGTTGACGATCCGACCTGGACCGCACCGTGGAGCGGCGAGTATCCATGGCCTGCGTCCAACGACAAGGTGTATGAATACGCGTGTCACGAGGGCAACTACGCACTCGGCGGCATCCTACGGGGTGCGCGCGTGCTGGAAGAAGATGTGTTGGCCGAGCGGGCCAGCGGTGGCGGGGAATAGGGGCGGCTTTCGCTCGACGACGAGAACGGAGACGAGATGCTAACTCGAAGAGGCTTTACCAGGCTCGGTGCGCTGGCCGGTTCGTCGGCCATTCTGGCGAGTCGGGGCGTTGCCGCGGCCGACGTCGTCGCTGACACCTCGTCGGGGAGGGTGCGCGGGGTCATAGAAGACGGCGTAAACGTCTTCAAAGGCATTCCGTACGGTGCATCCACCGGTGGCGCCAATCGATGGCTTCCGCCGCAGGATCGCCAACCTTGGTCGGGCGTGCGCGATGCGGTCGCCTACGGACCTGCCGCGGAACAGATACCCAGCGAGCGAGTCCCCATTAGAAGTGAAGATTGTTTGGTCCTAAATGTCTGGTCCCGCGGCATGAACGATAGCGGCAAACGGCCAGTCATGGTTTGGCTGCACGGCGGGGGTTTCTCGTCGCTGTCCGGTTCGTCTCCCATGTACGACGGTGTCAACCTGTGTCAGCGCGGCGACGTGGTCGTGGTCACGTTGAATCATCGGTTGAACGTGTTCGGCTATCTGCATCTCGGCGACCTGGCCGGTTCGGAGTACGCCGCGTCCGGCAACGTAGGTATGTTGGATATCGTGCACGCGCTGCGCTGGGTGCGTGACAATATTTCCGAGTTCGGTGGCGATCCCGACAATGTGACGATATTCGGTGAGTCTGGGGGCGGCCGCAAAGTTTCGACGCTGCTCGCCATGCCCGACGCCCAAGGTTGGTTTCATCGCGCCATCATCCAAAGCGGTCCGGGTATCCATTTGCAGCCGCGCGATAAGTCTCACGAAATGGCAGCGGCGTTGTTCAAGAAGCTGGAACTCGATACCAGCGAGCTGAACAAGTTGAAGGCGTTACCAGCAGAGCAGATTCTGGCGGCGTACGGTTTGGTCGTGAATGAACTC
>CBDTZM010000031.1:0-9809 GCA_965364915.1 uncultured Pseudomonadales bacterium
TAAGCTTGTTGGAGCACTAGTTGTTGCGCCTTATGCGGTGGCTGCTACCGGCCACCTTGTGCCTAGTTTGGTGTACCGCCTCAGCTGCATCTTTGTACGAGCAACGCGCGCTGTACCGTCAGGCCGTGGACCACCTGAGGGCGGGGCGTGCCACCTCGGCGCAAAAACTGGCCGCACGTCTGACCGACTACCCTCTGCATCCCTACTTAACCTATCACGACATGCGGTTGCGGCTGAACCGCCTGACAGCCCAGGAGGTCATGTCGTTTCGCAACGCCTACCCAGGCATTCCAGGGGCACACCGAGTCTACCGGCAGTGGCTATCGCGATTGGGCGCCAACCGGCAATGGCAACGGTATCTCGACCACTATGAGCCTACCGATGTCGCGGAGCTGAAGTGTTACTACTTGAGGGCGCTGTACGCCACCGGTGAACGCGAACTTGCCCTCGACGGCGTCGCGCCCCTGTGGACGGTTCACGAGTCCCAGCCGAAGGCCTGCGACCCGCTATTCGAGATATGGCGAGACGCCCGGTTGACCGAAGAGATAGCCTGGCAACGCCTGCAGCTAGCGATCCAAGCCAACGAAGTCACGCTTGCCCGCTACCTGCAACGCTTCTTCAGCGGCACCTACAAGGCTTGGGCACAGTCGTACTACAACGTCCACGTGAATCCGTCCTCGATCACCCGCACCAACCGCTTTACCACTGACAGCGCAATCGCGCGCGAGGTGATCGCCCACGGTTTGCAGCGGTTGGCGCAACGCGATGCCGAAGCCGCGCATGACGCCTGGATGACGTATCAGACCTCGCACGCATACACCGATACCGAACGCAAGGCCATCACCGAACAGATCTGGGTAGCACGAGCGCGTGAGGGCAATTTTGCGATGGACGCGCAGTCCGACGTATTGCCCGGTACGGCGCTCGACATGGCGCAAGCCTATCTACTTCAACGCAACTGGCCGCTACTGCTGGATTGGATCGAACAGCTACCCGACCAGGAACGCCACCAAGGCAAGTGGCAATACTGGATGGCGCGAGCGATCTCGGCGACTCACGACCAATCGCAACGCGCGCGACTTACCTTGGCAGCACTCGCTAAGAACCGCAGCTACTACGGGTTTTTGGCCGCCAACGACCTCGGCAGCGCGGTGCGACTAAATGGCGTACGTCAAGTCACCCACCCGGCTCGGCTCGCGCAGTTGCAGCGACTACCTGCCGTCGCCAGGACGACCGAGCTGTTCGCGGTCGGAGATGATATTAATGCCCGCCGCGAGTGGCTCCGAATTCTGCCCAGACTGACGCCAGACGAGCAGCAGCTGGCGGCCTATCTCATTCAAGATATCGGAGAGATCGCGCTAGCAATACGCACGGCCAACGACGCCAACCTCCGGGATCACCTAGACCTGAGATTCCCCCTCGCCTATCAAATTACGTTCAGACAAACGAGCCACGTGACGAACGTCCCCGTGTCTTTTCTCATCGCGTTCGCCCGCCAGGAAAGCGCCTTCGACCCGGCGGCCCGCTCGACCGCCAATGCCCGCGGTATTCTGCAAATGCTGCACAGCACGGCCAGGCTGGCAGCGCGGCGCGCAGGAGAGTCCAGCCCAACACTCAACGATCTATACGATCCGGAAATCAACATTCGCCTCGGCGGGCACCACATAGCATGGCTACTCAAACGCTACGATCAAAGTTTGCCGCTGACGGCCGCCGCCTACAACGCCGGTGAGAGACGAGCCGACCGTTGGATTCGGGACGCCGCCGGTTGGCCGATGGACGTGTGGATCGAATCTATCCCGTTTACGGAAACTCGCAACTACGTCAAGAACGTGCTCGCCTTCAACCAGGTTTACAGCCACCTGTTAGGCGATCCAATACCGATGCTGAGAGTCCACGAGACCCGCGTACCTTCCCGGTGATCGACATTGGCGTGAACCTGCTGAACGGGCAATTCGTTGGCGACCTCGAGGACGTGCTGGCACGTGCGCGACAAACCCCTATTGCGTTTATGTTGGTCACCAGTACCGACCTCGAGGACACCGCCGCCGCCATCGATTTGTCCGAACGGTACGACTACCTTGCCTGTACGGCCGGCGTACATCCCCATGCTGCCAAAGACGTGCCAAGCGGTTGGCTAAAGCTGCTCAAGATTCTGGCAGCAGCACCGGACGTGGTAGCCATCGGCGAAACCGGCCTCGACTTCCATCGAAACTTCTCGCCGGCCGAGGATCAACGTCGGGTGTTTTTGGCTCAGATCGAACTCGCAGCAGAATTGGCGTTGCCGCTGTTCGTCCACGACCGAGACTCGGATGGGGCGGTCGCTGAGACGCTGGCACCGTTTGCATCCGACCTCAACGGTGTCGTAGCGCATTGTTTCACCGGCACGCGAAACGACCTCGACCGCTACCTCGAGGCGGGTTATTACATCGGCATCACGGGTTGGGTGTGCGATACGAGACGGGGCGAAGGGTTGCGCGAGCTAGTACCGGATATACCCTTGGATAGGCTGTTGATCGAAACCGACGCGCCGTTCTTGCTACCCCACGGCGCCACCTCGCCGACAGCAAATAGAAGGCGCAACGAACCTTGCCTGCTACCTTGGATCGCGGCGCAAATTGCCCGGCTCAACGATGTCGAGGTCGGCGTCATCGACGCAGCGACCTCCGCCAACGCTAGGCGGCTATTCAAGGTCGCGGAGCCATCCAGCTAGTTGTGCACGGACAAACGGCGCCGCCAACTCGGTTTCATTGACACGAACGACCGGTAAACGATCGCCGTAGCATTCGATGAGCCGCGGGTCGGTTGCGACGTCGATGACGGTCAACGACCACCCCTTGAGTTCTGGCATACTGAACAGCAAGTCCAGGGCTTCGTCACACAGCGTGCAGTTGTCAGTTGAGTAAAGGACCAACGATTTCATGGAATCATCATATCGCTACGGCGACGAGGCTACCGCAAGCGCATATCCGTTGGACGTGGTCGTAGAGCCGTTGTGGCAGCCGACCAACGGTAAGCTGCACGCGACGTTCGCCATTCCCCCGTGTCCGAAAGCACACATCATCGTTCCGAGCCTCGCCATCGACAGCACGCCGTACCAATATCAATGCACCCTCCGCGTCGGCGACAAAAGCTGGCCACTGGAACCCGTACCCAGCCGAACGCGCGAGCCCACAAAGCGTGCGCCTACCCAGGACAAGGCAAAGTCGCCCGCGCAACCATCAACCGCATCCTGTATCAGTACCCACATCGATTGCTATCACACCGAAGCCGACATCGCCGAGAGTGAACTGACCATCGTTCTGGATCGGCTCGAGGCGCCGGTCCGCTACCTGCTCAGCGTTTCTATCCGGCCGCTGGAGATCGAACCCGAGTTGTGCGATGCCACCCCGATAGCGCTTGCGCCCCCACCACCCTTGAGCCAGAAGCAAGGGCCTAAAGAGCTACGTGACCGTATATGTTCACCGACCGCGTTGGCGATGACGTTACAACATCACCAGTCATCGATCGAGTGGTTGGATGTCGTCGAAAAGTGTCTCGACAACGCCACCAAGATGTACGGTTCGTGGCCGATGGCCGTCTACTGCGCAGCCGCATATCATCGCCTCGGTGCGGTAGAGGTCGTAACCTCTTGGACACCTATTCTGCGAGTTCTCAACGCCGGTGTGCCGGTCGTTGCCAGCATTCGCTTCGCAGCCGGAGAGCTTCCCGGTGCACCTATGGATAGCACCGGCGGACACCTCGTCACGGTCTACGGAATCGAAGATGACATGGTGCTCGTGCACGATCCTGCTGCGCCGGATGTGGCGTCCGTACCGCGGCGCTACCCGCTGCAAGCTTTTGCCAACGCTTGGTTTCGGTACCGCGGGGCAGCGTATATTCTGGCCGCATGAAATACTTTGTCCGATTTCTGCTCCTGGCAGCGGGGTTTGCACTCACGACCTCCGGACTCATGCTGTGGCAGGCCGACGCTTTCAGCTTTGCAGGCATCTGGAGATTTACCGATCGCGTGCATCCGATATATTTCCTCATCATCGGTATTGCCATGATTCCTCCAGCACTATGGGAGATCTTTCTGTTGGAGAACCGAGACCCCCGTGACTGAAGCCCGCGTGTACCTGCGACCCATTACGCGTGACGACCGCGACGAGTTCGTGCCGTTGATGCAGCAAAGCGCCAAGCTGCATGATCCATGGATTCACCCGCCGATCAACAACCAAACGTTCATGCTCTATCTGAAGCGCTTGCAACGCGACGATCACATTGGGCTCTTGGTGATCGAAAAAAGCAGCGATGCCATCGTCGGTTGCTTCAACCTCAACAACATCGTACGAGGCTCGTTTTTGAGCGCGTCTCTCGGTTACTACGTCGTAGCAGCATTCGCCGGTCAGGGTTACATGCACGAAGGCTTGCAACTGGTCATGGAACACTCCCTGGACAAGCTGGGATTGCATAGGCTGGAGGCGAACATTCAACCCGAAAATCACAAGTCGATCGAACTGGTAAGACGCTGCGGATTCCAGAAGGAAGGGCTCTCGCCCAGCTATCTGTTCATTGCCGGCGCATGGCGCGACCATGATAGATGGGCCTATATCGATCAGCGACCTTCATTGAAGCCGACCTTGTGAACGGTTACGGAAGCTGGTCGTCGCCGATTACCGCCGAAGCGATTGTCGAGGCTGTTTCGGGTATCACCGAACCGAACATGGTTGCCGGCGAGCTGTATTGGCTCGAGAGCCGCCCGACGGAAGGCGGACGGGTTACCTTGCTCAAGCAAGTGGACGAGGAGCCGAGGGAACTCACCCCTGCACCGCTCAACGTTAGAAGCCGTGTTCACGAGTACGGAGGTGCTGCCTATCTCGTCTGTGAAAGCGGCACGTTTTTCATCAATGCCGCTGACCAGAACTTGTACGAAGTTGCGACCGATGGCGCCATTCGACAAATCACCGACAGCGATGCCTCGGTGCGCTACGCCGATATGTGCATGGATGCCGCCAATCATCGCCTGATCGCCGTCACCGAAATTCACGATGATGGACCCGAGCCTGAGAACGCGCTCGCCAGCATTGACATCAAAACCGGCAGCGTCGCGTTGCTTGCCCAAGGACACGATTTCTATGCGTCGCCGCGCTTGTCACCCAACGGCGACGAACTGGTCTACATCGTGTGGGATCACCCGAATATGCCGTGGGACGGCACTCAGTTGATTCACGCGAAATTGCAGGACGGGCGGCTTGCCGAGGAAACCGTCGTTGCAGGCGGCGCCTGTGAATCTGTTTTGCAACCCAACTGGCTGCCCGATGGGTCGCTGCTGTTCGTGAGCGACTTGAGCAATTTCTGGAATCTGTATCGGTGGGACGCCACCGGGGTGTATGCCGTGTTGGCCGAGCCCGCGGAGTACGCTAGCCCGCCATGGCAATTCGGGTACCGGAACTATGCGGTCGTCAACGACCAGTTCGTCGTCGCCTGCCGCCATTTCAATGGCGAGCAGGATATCGTGCTCATCGACCTCACATCCGGATTTGCATCGCCTTTGCTCGACGGGTGGGCAGGATATGCGTACCTGTCGTCGGATACAGAACGCATCTATTGCGTTGGCACTCATAGTGACCGTTCCGGCGAGATAATTGCCTACGATCTCGCCGCGCGGAGCGCCACCAAACTGGTAGAGAGCGCGTCGCTCGGCATCGACACGGCTTGGTTTAGCCGACCCCAACACCTCGTTTTCAACACGCGCGATGGGCAAGAGGCGTTCGCCTACCTCTACCAACCGTGCAACCCCGAACACAGTGACAACAACGGCAAGCCGCCCCTAATGGTCATGAGCCACGGCGGCCCAACCGGTTCGGCATCGGCGACGTTGAGCCTTGGCGTGCAGTTCTATACAAGTCGTGGTTGGGCCGTGGCCGACGTGAACTACCGGGGCAGCACGGGTTACGGTCGACCCTATCGAGATGCTCTGAAAGGCCAATGGGGAAACTTGGACGTCACGGATTGCGAAGACGCCGTCAACCACCTCATCGCCAAAGGCGTCGTCGACGCGACGCGGGTCGCGATTCGAGGCGGTAGCGCAGGCGGTTACACGACCTTGCGCGCGCTAACGACGACAACGGCGTTTCGTGCAGGTGCAAGCCACTACGGTATCGGTGATCTGTCGGCACTCGCGCGGGACACCCACAAATTCGAATCGCGCTATCTCGAAGAACTGCTTGGTTCGGAGTCGGCCTTGGTCGACCGTTCACCAATCCATCACTTGGACGGATTCAACTGTCCCGTCATCTTCTTTCAAGGCGGCGAGGACAAGATCGTGCCGCCGAATCAAGCTCATGAGATGGTCGCCGCACTGCGCGACAAGGGGCTACCCGTGGCGTATGTCGAGTTTCCCGACGAAGGTCACGGTTTCAGGGACGCCGACAATATCGTTCGCGCCATCGGTTGCGAGTATGCGTTTCTATGCGAGATATTCGACATCGATTCTCCGGAACACCTACCCGACATCAAGATCGAAAATCTATGAGTACGTCTCTCAACATTGCCGTTTTGATGGGTGGGGACTCATTGGAAGCAGACGTTTCACGGGTATCTGCCAGCGAGGTTGCCAACGCGCTCGATGCCAAGTCCCACCGCACCACGTTGGTCGAGCTGGGCGTGGACGTTGCCGTTGAACTCAATGCCTTGCGCCCCGACGTGGTATTTCCAGCGTTACACGGACCGCCTGGGGAAGACGGCACGGTCCAAGGCATGTTGGAGATGTTGCACCTGCCCTATGTCGGCAGCGGTGTACACGGCAGCGCGGTGGCCATGGACAAGGGTGTTGCGAAGATCATTTTCCGGCAGGCCGGTTTGCCGGTCGCCGACGATGTGGTCATTCCCGCCAACGGCAACGCCGCGGACGCCGCCATCCGGGTACGCGACGCGCTCGGCGAGCGTATCGTCGTCAAGCCGTCCAGCCAGGGCAGCGCCATCGGCGTAACGCGTCTGGCCAATGGTGGGGACCCACAACCGGCGCTGAGTGAGGCGTTGAAATTGGGCACCGTGTTAGTCGAACCCTATGTCGAGGGCAAGGAAATCACGGTCGGGGTGCTCGATCTCTGTGGCCAAGACCCCGTCCCCTTCCCGGTCATCGAGATTCGCACAGCCCCTGACCAATGGTACGACTACGTCAACCGCTACAAGGTCGGCGGCAGCGAACATATCATTCCGGCGCCGCTTCCCGAGGCGGTCAACACCGAGCTGCAACGCATCGCAGTGGTGGCACATCAGTGCTTGGCTCTACGCGATCTATCGCGCGCGGACTTCATCGTCGCCGATGACGATCAGATCACGCTGTTGGAGGTGAATACCTTGCCCGGCATGACGCCCACGAGCCTCTATCCCGATGGAGCACGGGCGATGGGTATCGAATTTCCCGATCTATTGGACGCGTTGGTGCGAAGTGCGATTGAGCACTTTGATCGCGGCTAAAAAAAACCCTTACAGGTCGTAGCCTCGTTCGTTGTGCGACACCAGATCGAGCCCCTCGATTTCCTCATCATCCGTGACGCGATTGCCGAGGATTGCCCCGGTTATCTTGAGTATGATGAACGTGCCAATGGCCGTGTAACCCAACGTTGCGAGCACGGCGATGCCCTGTACACCTAACTGACTGCCCATGGTTGCACCTTCGGTCGTATAGCCCTGGCCGCTGAATATGCCGAGCCCGGTGCTGGCAAACACGGCAGTCAACAACATACCCAGGCTGCCGCCAACGCCATGAACCGGAAACACGTCCAACGAGTCGTCGATTTTGAGCGAGCGTTTGATGAAATTGGTTGCCATGAAACACACGAACCCAGCCGACAACCCGATGATCAACGCGCCAGCAGGCCCAACGAACCCTGATGCCGGGGTGATCGTGCCAAGCCCCGCGACCATGCCGGTCACAGCACCCAACGCCGTGGGTTTGCCGTAGCGTATCCACTCGCAAACCATCCACGTAAACGCGCCCACGGATGCGGAGATGTGGGTCACCAACATGGCCATCGCGGCGTCGCCATTCGACGCCAATGCACTGCCGCCGTTGAAACCGAACCATCCGACCCACAGCATGCCTGCACCGGCAACGGTCAGCGTCATGTTGTGCGGCGGCATGGGTTGGTCGGGGAACCCGCGGCGACTACCGAGAACGAGCGCTGCGACAATGGCTGCGGTGCCCGCGGTGATATGTACGACGGTACCCCCGGCAAAGTCCATCGCACCCATTTCGGCGAGCCACCCACCAGGTCCCCAAACCCAATGCGCAATCGGCGCGTATACGAGGAGTGACCACAGACCGCTGAAAACCAACATGGAAGAAAAGCGCATTCGCTCCGCGAAGCCGCCGACGACGAGCGCCGGCGTAATGATGGCAAACGTCAACTGGAATAGCGCAAACGCTGACTCGGGAATGGTACCGTTCAAGCTACCCTCTTCGACCCCGGCGAACAGCACCTTGCTGAGCCCGCCGACGAGCGAGCTGCCCTCGGCGAACGCCAAGCTGTAGCCGATGATCACCCACAGGATCGATATGAAGCAGGTCAGCGTAAAACACTGCATCAACACGCTCAGTACGTTCTTGCTGCGGACCAGGCCCGCATAAAACAAGGACAAGCCGGGTATGGTCATGAATAGGACGAGTGCCGTGGACGTTAGAATCCAGGCGGTATCGCCTTCATTGAGTCCATCCGATGCAAAAACGGGTGCGGCGATCAGGCCCACCGTCAGGCCCAAGATCCAGCGTTTCATTGTTGTCTTCCCCCTAGTGATTCGTTGAGTAGGCGCTCGATTTATATAGACGTCGAGCGTGCCGACTCGCGACCCAGGTTACTCAAAGTCGGCACGGCATACTAGGTCTGAACGTCATCTGAACGTCATTAGAGGTGCCCTGGATATACACGTACAATACCGCCTCGTTTTGGACGGGTTGCATATGGACGGTATCGTTGACGGGCAGCAAGACAGCATTGGCAAGGTCACACAGTGGCTTTCGAGCCGCATCATTGGCCAGGAAACACTGCTGCAACGGCTGATGATGGCGCTACTGTGTGGTGGCCACCTGCTCGTCGAGGGGGCACCCGGACTCGCCAAAACACGCGCCATCAAAGAGCTGGCTAGCGCGGTCGCCGGCGACTTTCACCGAATTCAGTTCACCCCAGATCTCTTGCCAAGCGATGTGACTGGAACCGAGGTCTACCGGCCTGAAGACGGCTCCTTCATATTCCAGCATGGCCCGGTATTTCACAATCTGCTGTTAGCTGACGAAATCAACCGAGCGCCCGCCAAGGTGCAATCCGCGCTACTCGAAGCGATGGCAGAGCACCAGGTCAGCTTCGGTCGCGAGACGTTCCCGCTGCCGGATCTGTTTCTGGTCATGGCGACGCAGAACCCCATCGAACAGGAAGGCACTTATCCGCTACCCGAAGCGCAGCTCGATCGATTTCTCATGCACGTCAAGGTGGGCTACCCGGACCGCGAGGCCGAAACCGACATCCTGCATCTCGTGCGCAAGGAAACCGCGATTCGAAGCACCGTCGTTACCCCGCCGACGCGCCTCGACGAGGCTGAAATCTTTGCTGCCCGCAAGGCCATCTTGGCGCTACACATGGCGGAGCCGGTGGAACGCTACATCGTCGCGTTGGTCATGGCCTCCCGAAAACCGGAAGGTCAATTGCAAGGCTGGCTCGAGTACGGTGCCAGCCCACGCGGGACGATTTCGTTGGATCAGTGCAGTCGTGCATTGGCCTGGTTGGAGGGCCGCGATTTCGTTACGCCCGACGACGTGCAGCAAATTG
>CBDTZM010000032.1:0-9756 GCA_965364915.1 uncultured Pseudomonadales bacterium
CCGACGCCAGTCGCGGTGGTGGCACCATGCTTCTCAATACTCGACGTATCGGTGGAAAACCGCGCGCGCCTGACACCCTACCGGGTACCAGCATTCTAGCTCGCGAGCGCAACCAGCCGGTTGATCTTGTCGGTGCCGCGAAGTTCACGGGGCAGATTGGACAGGTACGTTACGGTGTCTTGGGTGCGTTCGAAGACGACGTTAGTTTTGACGCCACGTTGAATGGCAGCGCCATCGACCTATCTCAGGATGGCAGCGATTACGGCGTTGTGCGTCTGCTCTACGAGGACAGCGAGGGCAGCGCGTACCGGGCGATCGGCGTTCTATCAACGCTTGTTACGCACGACTTGGGAGACGCCGCCGCGCATGGTGTCGATTACCACTATCTCACCGAAAGCGGCAAGCTCAAGATGGACGGTCAGATGTTCATGTCGTCTTTGGACGACGCCGACAATGGTTACGGTGGGTTCGTCGATTTCGAGTACACCGTTCGCCAAGGCGTAAGGCAAAAATTACGGGTCGACTACTACGACCGTGACGTCGACATCAATGACCTTGGGTTCCTGGGGCGCAACGACATGTTGGAACTTCGCACGTCCCATAGCCGGCGCACGTCAGATCTTCTGTGGGCGCGCACCAACGCTTTCGACGTGAGCGCTTGGTGGCGACAGAACAACGACCAACGTTTTCTAGGCGGCGGCGTTTGGATGGGCAACAATACGACGTTCGATAACCTGACGAGACTGTCGGTGCGTGGCGGTTGGAATGCCGAGCGCTTTGAGGACCGCGACAGTTTTGGCAACGGCTTGTATCGAGTCGAACAGCGCAGGGATTTCGCCATTGATTTCGACTCCGATTCGTCCAAGCCGCTCAGCTACGAGTTCGGGGTTCAGTACTTTGAAGAAGGCCTCGGCGGCGACAGCTTTCGGTATAAGGGCGGGGTGAGCTGGCGACCGACCGATCAGCTCAACTTCTCCGCCAGAGTTGTCTACAGGGATCGAAACGGTTGGTTGTTGTATCAGGAAAACGGCAATTTCACTACTTTCGATGCTGAGCAATGGGAACCGCGCGTCAATTTCGAATACTTCTTGAGCGCCAAGCAGCAGTTTCGCGTGTCGTTGCAGTGGGTGGCCATCAAAGCCACCGAAGACGCGTTTTATGTCGTACCAAACTCACCCGGCGATCTCATTCCGGTGGGCCGACCGCCTGGCCCGTCCGACGACTTCGCGGTTAGCGACATGGTTTTTCAGGCTCGTTATCGGTGGGAAATTGCGCCGCTTTCCGATGTCTTTATCGTCTACACGCGCGCGGGAGACGTTGGTCACAACATGGCCGATGCAGGCTTCGGGGATCTGTTCAGCGAAGCCTGGAACCAACCGATCGGTGATCAATTGGTCATGAAGATCCGCTACCGCTTCGGCTCCTGAAGGAATATTCAGGGTCGGCTATGCTCGGTGCATGTACGGGCTAACCCCCCAACTCATCTACGACGGCGACTGCACCTTCTGTCGCTACATGGTCCACTACGCGCGTTCGATAACCGGCGAAAGCGTTCGCTACCGGACCTATCAAGACGTTCACGACCAATACCCCGATATCAGTGAGGAAGACTTTCGGGCTTCGATTCAATTGATCGGCGATGGTGTACGGGCACAAGGTGCAGCTGCAGCGTTCGAGACGCTGAAGTTTGGCGGGGTCTGGATCTGGGCGTGGTTGTACCGTTGGCTGCCCGGTTTTCGTTGGGTCTCCGAGGCAGCCTATGTTGGCGTCTCGCGTCAACGCGGCATGAGCCTGCGCTTGGCGAGGCTGCTGTTCGGTCCAACCTTGTCGCGCGCGGCATACACAACTACCGCCGAGTTGCTGATCCGGGGCATAGCCTTGTGTGCGCTGGCAGCTTTCCTGTCGCTCTGGTGGCAGGTGATCGCGCTGGTTGGGGCGCACGGCATCCTCCCGGCGGCCGAGTTCTTCGAAGCCGTCTCTGTTCAATACGGCGTCGATGGCTATCGGTACCTGCCGTCTCTGCTGTGGTTGTCGAGCGCCGACTGGATGCTACATCTGCTGTGTGGTGGCGGGGTTTTGGCGACGCTAATGGTTCTGGTCGGCAGATACCGCACCAGTTCCGCGATGGTTGCGTACGTCTGCTACTTGTCTCTCGTGCATGCCGGTCAAGTATTCATGGCATATCAATGGGACACCCTGCTGCTCGAGTGCCTGGTCTTGACCGTCATTCTTGCGCGGGCTCCAACACTTGGGATCTGGGTATCGCGCTGCCTCTTGTTTCGATTCATGTTCATGGCGGGTGCCGCCAAGCTCATGAGTAACGATCCCACGTGGGCGGCAGCCACTGCGCTCGAGTTTCATTTCGAGACGCAGCCGCTACCGGGACCTTTCGCGTGGTACGCCCACTACCTACCCAATTGGCTGTTGGCAATTGGTACTCAAGCCACACTCATCATAGAGATCGTTCTGGCGTTTGCGGCGTTCGCACCGCGTCGGTTGAGGTTGGTACCGTTGTTCGGATTCGTGGGGTTGGAGCTGTTGATTTTGATGACGGGTAGCTACAACTTTTTCAACGCGTTGACGTTGGTACTGTGCGTCTGTCTATTGGACGATGGCTACCTGGCCAGGCTTCACTTTAGACGACTGAATATTTCCCGCGCCAGTCTAGCCGTTCGGGCGTTGGCAACGCTCATGATCGTCGTCGGCCTCCTGCAGGTCGCTGGCATGTTTCGACCCATTCCGTCCTTCGCACGTAGCGCCATGACGACGATGCAGCCACTATTTCTTGCCAACCCGTATGGATTGTTTGCGTCCATGACGACGAGACGTGACGAACTCATTTTGGAAGGACGCGTCGAAGGCGGGTCGTGGCAGAGTTATGAGCTGCCGTTCAAACCCGGCGCAACCGACAGGCAACCCGGTTGGGCGACGCCGCACCAGCCGCGTCTGGATTGGCAGCTATGGTTTGCCGCCCTCGGCGAACCGCGACGCGCACCCTGGGTGACCCAATTGTTGTCGGCGCTGCTGCAAGCCGAACCCTCGGTGCTGCGGCTTTTCGAGAGTGACCCGTTCGACGGCGAACGGCCAACCGAGGTGCGCATCATTCGCTATCGCTATCGCTTTGCCTCACCGGAAGAACGCGCGGTAGACGGTGCCTGGTGGGTGCGCGATCGTCGTTCGATATGGTTGGCCCCCGTCCGAGCGCGTGTGCCAACGGTTAGCCACGAGCCGCTGGAGGTCCGTTAATTCAACCGATGGTTGGTGCATGTGGTAACGTCTCGGCGGCGATAGAAAGCAACGAGTCGCGATGAAATTTGCGGGTACGCCAGGTTTGGTTCTACCTGGTGGCGGTGCGCGTGCGGCGTACCAAGTCGGGGTGTTGAAGGCAATTGCGGCAGTGATCGATACGGTTCGCCTGCCGTTTTCTGCGATTGCAGGTGTTTCTGCGGGCGCCATCAATGCCGCCAAGATAGCCATGTACGCGGAGGATTTCGTGGAAGGCGTAGCCGCGCTGGAACGCATTTGGGCCGAGATGCACAGCGATGACGTGTTCTTGATGGACTATGGCAGCCTGCAGCGCTTCTTGTCTAAAACCGACAAACCGATGTCGCTGTTGGACAACTCCCCGCTCGTCGAGTTGCTGCACCGCGAGATCGATACCGAAGCCGTGCACGACTCGATTGGCAGAGGTCTGTTGCACGGGCTGGCGATCACCGCTTCGAACTACACGACGGGCGGCGTCACGACTTTTTTTCAGACTCGAGCGGATGTGACCGGTTGGAATCGCCGGCGTTGGGACCGTGTCGCGGCCTATATTGGCCCCGACCATGTGCTCGCTTCATCGGCACTGCCTTTGTTGTTTCCTCCGCAGCGGATTGGCGATGCTTTCTATGTGGATGGTTCCTTGCGGATGACCGCGCCGTTGCACCCGGTCATCAATCTAGGCGCGGATCGAATTCTCGTCATCGGTGTACGCAACGAGGCGCCTTCGACCCCGGGGCAGGAGTTGGCGATGCCGGGAATCGGCGAGGTCGGCGGCTACATGCTGGAGTCGTTGTTCGCCGAGAACCTGAACGCCGATATGGATCGAGTCGGTCAGATCAACGAACTGCACGCACAATTGCCTTGGTGGAGAAGGCAGTCGTCCGGGCGTCGCCATATCGACGTCATGGTCATACGACCGTCTGAAGATCTGCGCGTGATCGCATCGCGTTATGCGGTGTTGCTGCCGAGAGGCGTACGTCTATTCTTGCGCACGGTTGGCGGTTGGGGACACGAATGGCGGCTGCCGAGCTATCTGTTGTTCGAAGCGCCCTTCACGCAAGCGCTGATAGATCTCGGTTATCGCGATGGGTTGAAACAACGGCCCGCGTTAGAGGCGTTCTTTTCGGCCTGAAAACCTCCAACAACGGCGCGGCCTGCTACAACGGCGTAGCCTGCTACTCAAAGGAAGCTTGATGGGTACCGAGCGGTACCGGCGGCTGCTCCCAAGCGACGTTGGTCTCCGACAGCGAGACTGCCGGTTTGAGATGTCTAACCGGCCCCCAACTGGTACTTGCGTTGGTCGTCATGGCCGCCAACTCCCTTTCCGTCAGGGATTTGGTTTCGGAAGGCGCGCTAAGCCCCAGATTCCTAATCCAGACTCCGGTGCGCGATAGCGAGACACGCACCCAATAGCTGCCGCCGAATTGCGCCCGACGCTGCAGTGCCAACAGGACGCCGTACGCAGCCAGGTAGCCGGTCGTGTAATCGGTAACTGCCGCCGGTAGCAGTTCCGGCTTTCCGGCCTCACGGAATTCGCCTTGTAGCTTTGCCATGCCGGTAACGGTCTGCGCAAGCTGCTCCCATCCCGGGCGAGTGCGCCAAGGTCCTTCGTGTCCGTAGCAATTGATCGACACGTACACGATGCCTGTGCGTATGCGCGCCACGCCGAGAGGTCCGAAACCCAGGCCTTCCATCGCACCCGTCCGATAGCCTTGCGAGAACACATCGGCTTCGCGAATGAGTTCGCGTAGTCGATAAGCCCCGGCGCGTTCGGTCAGATTCAAGAAAGCAGAGCGCTTGCCAAACCCCGTGTCGGCGACGAACAAGGGAATGGACGGAAGATGTTCCGCACCCACGCGCAAAACCGTCGCGCCGTAGGCAGCGAGGGTTCGTGCGCAGGTCGGGCCTGCGAGAACGCGAGTCAGATCGAGAACGTTGGTGCCGGCAAGCGGGCGTGCAAAGTCTTCGGGAAACGGCTCGGGCGGGCTGTCACCCATCTGGACGACCTCCACAACCGGACGGCTGGCCAGCAGCAACCCCGGCGGCGAGTCATCCCACTCTTGCGCGCTTCGTACCATGGCGCCGCACAATCCCGACTCGGCAATCTTGTCTTCCAGCGCCTCAGCGGTGTAGCCACGGACGGCGTCGGTCACGGCGTCGGCCGCGTCGGTCGTATCGAGAAGTTGCAGCATTTGGGCGGCTTGCTGGGGGAAGCCGGAATGTAGATAGACCCAGCGGTCGTCTGCTGTTTGGAAGAATCCGGCTGCGGCAGAGCGCTGTTCGGGCGCCATGCGTAACCGCGGTGCTCTACCCTGATCGGCGAAGTGCAAGTGGGCAAAGCTCAAAAGCGATGCCTCGGTATGACGGCTCGACGCACGGACTTGGCTAGCCCGGTTTCCGCGGGACTGGGAGATACGATCTGCAACCAGGGCGCCGCCGACCAACGCAGCGCTGGTGGCTTCGGCGGCGCAAAAAGGGCTGTTTAGGCTCAAATTCTGTGCGCTGAACTCGATTCGCCTGGGATCGCTCTCGCCGAAACCACTGAGTGCCGTCAATTCAGCAAGTGCGGTGTTGAACGACTTTCGGCTGGCGCGTTTCATGACTCGTTAGTGTAACGGTGTTGAAGTGGTTTATCCTGCGGCCAAATTGTGACGCCGCTCACGGCAGCCAAGCGAGAAGTTGCGATGCTTGGATGTTGTTGTTTTTGCAGCGTACCGCTATGGGCTCTATTGCAAGGCCAATCTGCTATGCGACGACGCTTTGCGCAATGTGTGCGGCGCTGGTCATGCTGTTCGTTGGCTTTGTCGAATACTTGCAGATCGGACGGTGGGATACTCCGAGTCTTCTTGAAATCGGCTATGAATCGCATCTGATCAAGGCCCGTTGGTTTCTCGCTCACCAATGGAGTTGGTGGATACACGATACGTTGGAGCGTGTGCCGGTCGTCTTGTTTTTGATCGGTGTCGCGCCCTTGTTCTGGTGGTTTGGCAACCGGCTCGATCGTCACTGACCACTGCCACTAACCGAATTCAACCTTCGACCCGAACTGTCGATCTAGTGGAGACTATCCAGCAAGTCCAATATTTCGTCGGTGTGCTCGCCGAGCAGCGGTGCCGGTCGATCGAGACGCGGCGGCGTTGCTGAAAATTGGGTGGCGTGACCGTCGTAATGCAGGTTGCCCATTTCAGCGTGTTCCAGCTCGATGAAGAATTGACGATGCAGCAGCTGCGGGTCTTCGTAGAGATCACTTGGCCACAGTACCGGGTACGCCGGAACACCAATTTGAGATAGCCGCTCGCACGCATGCAACGCGTCCTGATCTCGACACCAAAACGCTATTGTGGCGTTGAGTTCGGTCTTGATTGCCATTCGTTGTTCGAACGTACGGGCGTCAGGCAGGTCCGCAATGAGGCCGGTGAGTGCCAGCCATTGCTCGTCGTCGGCAACCGTCAGCGCCAGGTAGCGTTGCTTGCCATAAGTAGGGTAGATGCCTTGCGGGCACCCATGTTGCGAATCAAATCCGGATCTTGGCGATAGGTGGTTGTTCGTTTGATAGTCGGCGACCAGCGGACCGAGGAAATGTATGCCTGCTTCGATCTGCGACAGGTCGACAAATTGTCCTCGACCGGTCCGTTGCCGGTGCAACAAGGCCGCAGCCAACGCCGCGGTACCGAAACGCGGGGCGATGAAGTCGGTGTATGCTCCCCACGGCCCGCAAGGAGGACGGTCCGGCCACCCCGTTATGTCGAACAAGCCTGCCAATGCTGCTCCTTGATTGCCAAAGCCGGTGTAGCTGCTCTGTGGTCCAGTTTGACCGCGCATGCACGTGCTCAGCATGACCAGATCGGGACGGTCCTTCGCGATCGATGTGTAGTCGAGCCCATACTTGGCCATGGTGCCAGGAGTGAAGCTCTCTATGACGACATCCGCCCAGGCGACCAACTTGTGCGCCGTCTCCAGGTCTCGCGGGTCGTTGAAATCCAACTCGATGCTGCGCTTGGAAGTATTGAAATTGGCGAAAAATTGCGACCGGTTGATACCTCGCTCGCCATCTTTGAAAGGCGGTAACATCCGCAGCACGTCGATCCGCTGCGACGATTCGATGTGTATCACCGTGGCGCCGTGGTCGGCGAACGACTTGCTGATGATTGGGCCGACGCCGACCCAAGCGAAGTCGGCGACTTTCAATCCGTCGAACGCGCGGGCGCCGTCCGACGCCTGTACGTGACTGCGACCCGCGGGAACGCTCGCGTTGGGCGACGCGTCCAAAAGCGCTTGCGCGTCGCCGAGTTCGGGTGCGCCGCGCCGGTACTCGATCGGGGTTTCGGACAGTTTGGCGAACGGGCCCGGTAGTACGATGCCGTTTAGAGTTTGCCAGTAGTCGCGAGAATCTAGCTGCACGTCCTCCAACAGGTCCGGTATCTCGAGAATCGGCGCGAGCAGGAGCTTTCTTTCTACGGCGAGCGTTAGCAACTGCTGCTTGGTATGGGTCTTCAACGCGGTCGTTATGGCATCGTAGGCACGATTGAAAACCTCGACGTCCAGATCGCCGGCCCGCACCGCCGACATCCAGTGCGTCCAATCGATGTCGACAAGCGCTGGGTCAACCGCATCTGGATGTTCGGCCGACATCCAGGTCATGAACCCCTGCATGGTTCTTTCGCCGATACCGGGAAGATGAAGTCCAACGACGATGTTGCCATCGGCACAAGGCACCGATCTTACGATGCGCAGTCCCGGTATCGCCGTGGGACGAGGGTCTGCGCGAGCGGCGCCGAATCCCGGCGGATCGATGCCCATAGCCGACGGGTACCCTGTCGCATTCATCAACGTCCAGACGATCGCAGCCTGCATCGATACATCCAGATGCTGCCCGCGGCCCGTGGTGTGCCGTGCGTAGATCGCGTTGATGGTGTCTGCAGCGGCTTGCACGCCCGCATGTAGACTCGCCTGGGGAAAACCGACCGGTATCGGAGGCCGGTCACCGTCACCCTGCATGCCGACGAGTCCCCCGGCGGCTTCGATGGTGAGGTCGGTCGCTGGTCGTTCACTGTTGGGTCCAGTCTGGCCCCACGGAGAGATTGAAACGTAGACGAGTGCCGGGCTGTCATCCTTCAGGTCGTCGTAGCTCAACTCGAATTTGGCCATGGTGCCTGGGTCGGACGACTCGATTAGAACGTCGGCTGTCTTGAGCAAGAGCTTGAGCCTGCCGATGTCGCGTGCGTTGTCGAAGTCGACCACGACGCTTTGTTTGCCTCGTGCCATGGTTTGCCAATACAACGAGCGGTCCTCGCGATCAAAGGGAGGGCGGTGTCGCGAGTCTGACCCCCCTGGCGGCTCGACCACGATGACCTCGGCCCCCAAGTCGGCCAGCACCCGCCCCGCGAATTCGCCGCGATGGTTGGCGAGGTCGACGACCCTGATGCCCGATAATGGCACTTCTGCTACAAACCGAACCGGTAGCGAAGCTTCAACACCAACACGTCGATGACCGGTGTGATCAGCGTGTCGTGAAACAGATCGCCGAAATCGTCCGAGATGCGATTGTCGAGGTTGCTGCCCCTCGTATAGACCACGAACAGATCCGAAAGGGGGCCAATTTCCCACCGGTATCGCACCTGAGTGGTCAGTCGCGAAATTGTAAAATCATCGGTCGGTTCACTAGGACCTTTCGTCACCGGCTGCAGCGAACCGTCGTTGACCGGTATCTGCCAGAACTCTTGTTCATCGGCGCGAATCCCCGCCCATTGCATCGTAAAGCGCAGCTGTTGCCGCGCGGTGATGAAAAGGTCCATCTCCAACCGAGGTCTCCACTCCGAGGACGCGAACGTCGTCATATTGCGATCTTCCTGGTGCAGCAGCCAGCCGTCGCGACGGAAATACTCGGCATCGAAATCCAATGAGAAACGATCGTTAGGTTTGTACGTGAATCCCACCACGCCCCGATACGTCAGCCCGCCCAAGGCTTCTTCGGAAACGCCGCCGGCGATGCTGACGCTCAGAGACTCCTTGGTATTGGTGCCGTAGCTCACGTTTGCCGAGACTCTTCGCTCGACCTTGAAGCTACCGTTGTCGAAGCTGTTGCGATCGTCCCACTGTTCTGGCGAATAATCGAAGTCGGCGCGTATTTGGGAACTGTCGTGGAAGGTCCAGCCTTGGCTGACGAACAGTCCGGATCGCACGGCGCGTCCATCCCCGTTGACTTCGTGGTTCAAGAAATAGTTCGCCGAGCGTGTGCGAAGGCGCTTCAAGCCTTGCGACGTGTTGTACGTTGCACCGTATTGAATACCAGTGGTGTCGTTGCGACGGATGAACCCAAGGTCCGAGATGTCTAACTTGTCGTCGAGAAAATCAAGCTCAACGGAATGGCGCCACCGGCGGTTGGGGACGTAGCGCATGTCGACGAGTGCGCCGCGGCCGCGTTCGCTGTCGACCTCACTGGTCATCAACTGAGTATCCACCGTGAGTTCGCCGCTGTTGCTCAAAAAATGG
>CBDTZM010000033.1:0-9724 GCA_965364915.1 uncultured Pseudomonadales bacterium
AAGCAGTTGTAGAAGAGGCGACACAGAAGCCACCCGCTAAGCAAACGGACAAAGGCCAAGCGAAGAAGATGATTCAGGTACAGCTATTCAAAAGTACGGCCGGGCGGTTGAAGAAACATCGGGCGTGTGTGGCGGGCTTAGGACTGCGCCGCATCGGCCATAGTGTGGAAGTGGAAGACACGCCGTCGGTGCGAGGCATGATCGACCGTGTGAATTACATGGTTAGGGTGGTTGGAGAATGAGCATGCGACTGAACGACCTACATCCGGCGAATAGCAGCAAGCGCGGCAAGCGTCGCGTCGGCCGCGGCTCGGGCTCTGGTTGGGGTAAAACCGCTGGGCGTGGTCAGAAAGGCCAGAAGTCGCGATCCGGCGGTGGCGTCCGGCCCGGCTTCGAAGGTGGCCAGTTGCCGTTGCAAATGCGCGTTCCGAAATTCGGATTTCGTTCGCGTATCGGTGCGGTCACCGCCGAGGTACGGCTTGGTGAGCTCAGTAAGGTAGAAGGTGATGTGGTCGACCTGGCTTCGCTCAAGGCGGCTAACGTGATCCGCCGCGATATGCAGCGTGCCCGCATCCTGCTTTCGGGTGCGATAGACCGTGCGGTCACGGTCAAGGACGTAGCGGTTACCAAGGGTGCGCGCGCGGCTATCGAGGCGGCGGGCGGCAAGATTGAGGAGACCTCGTAAGAGGGATACGGCGAATGGCAACGAACACAGGACAATTAGGCGGCGTAGGGGCGGGGCTCAGCGAGCTGCGCAACCGTCTGCTGTTCGTGTTTTTTGCCCTCTTGGTATATCGCATCGGTACGCATATCCCGCTTCCAGGGATCAATCCGGATCGTTTGGCGTCGCTGTTCGATCAGCAGCAGGGCGGCATTCTCGATCTCTTCAACATGTTTTCGGGCGGCGCGCTCGAGCGCATGAGTATTTTGGCGTTAGGCGTGGTGCCGTACATTACGTCGAGCATCATCATGAACTTGATGAGCATGATGTATCCGAGTCTCCAGCAGTTGCGCAAAGAAGGAGAATCGGGCCGACGCAAGATCACGCAGTACACCCGGTACGGAACGCTGGTGATATCGCTGATTCAGGGCATGTCGCTGACGGTCACGCTGGCCAATCAGGGGTTGGCCTTTTCTACCGGCTTCACATTCTACTTCGTTGCCACCGTTACCTTGGTAACGGGAGCGTTGTTCATGATGTGGCTGGGCGAGCAAATCACGGAACGCGGCGTAGGTAACGGCATCTCGCTCATCATTTTCTCGGGTATCGTGTCGGGCTTTCCGTCGGCCATCGGTCAGTCGTTCGAAGCGGCCCGCCAGGGTGATATCAACATCATCGCGCTGTTGGCGATTGCCATGTTCGCGGTGATGATCGTCGGTTTTGTCGTGTTCGTGGAACGTGGCCAACGGCGGATTACGGTCAACTATGCGAAGCGGCAACAAGGCCGGCGGGTTTTTCAAGGCCAAGCGAGTCATTTACCGCTGAAGATCAACATGGCTGGGGTGATCCCAGCGATCTTTGCCTCGAGCTTGCTACTGGCGCCGGCTTCCATCGCCCAGTGGTTTGGACAAAGTCCGGGAATGGGGTGGTTGCAGCAGATTGCGTTGGTGTTATCACCCGGCCAACCCTTGTACATCTTGATGTTTGCCGGCGGCATCATCTTTTTCAGCTTTTTTTATACCGCCATACAGTTCGATCCGAAAGACATGGCGAGCAACCTGCAACGGCAGGGTGCCTATGTGCCCGGTATTCGACCAGGACAACAGACGGCCCGGTACATAGACGATGTGGTCACGCGGTTGACGGTGTTCGGCTCGTTATACGTCACAACGGTTTGTTTGTTGCCTGAGTTCATGGTGGTTGCCTTCAACATCACGTTTCAACTGGGCGGTACCGCTTTGTTGATCGTGGTTGTCGTCGCCATGGATTTCATGTCGCAGGTGCAAGCACATCTGATGTCTAGCCAGTACGCGAAGCTCATGGAGAAGTCGAATCTGAAGAATTACGGTCGCAAGCGATAGCGCCTGCGGCGGGCAGAGGAAACAGTTATGAAAGTCAGAGCATCGGTCAAGAAAATGTGTCGCAACTGCAAGATCGTGCGCCGCAAGGGTGTCGTGCGGGTTATTTGCAGTGCCCAACCCCGTCACAAACAACGACAGGGTTAAGTAAGGAGTCGAGTAATGGCACGTATTGCCGGAGTCAACGTTCCAGACGATAAGCACGCAGGAATATCGTTGACGTATATATTTGGTATCGGACGCACAACCGCTGTGAAGGTTTGCGCTGACGCGGGCGTAAACCCCGCGATGAAGGTGCAAGATCTGTCGGAAGCGGATCTCGATGCTATTCGCGGCGAGATCGCCAGGCTGCCGGTCGAGGGCGATTTGCGCCGCGAAGTTTCCATGAACATCAAAAGACTCATGGATTTAGGTTGCTACAGAGGCATACGCCATCGCCGCGGGCTACCGGTAAACGGCCAGCGCACTCGCACAAATTCACGTACGCGAAAAGGTCCGCGTCGGCCCATTCGTAAGTAGGGACGTAAAGGCATATGGCAGAGAGAAAGAAAACCGATCGAGTCGTTACAGACGGCGTGGCGCACATTCACGCTTCGTTCAACAACACGATCATCACCATCTCGGATCGTCAGGGCAATGCATTGTGTTGGGCAACGGCCGGCGGTTCGGGCTTTAGAGGTTCGCGCAAGAGCACGCCGTTTGCGGCTCAAGTGGCGGCTGAACGAGCGTGCAACACGGCCGTCGAGTTCGGTATGAAGAGCGTCGATGTATTTGTCAAAGGGCCGGGGCCGGGTCGCGAATCCGCGGTTCGTGCGCTGAATGCTGCTGGGCTCAGGATCAACAGTATTTCCGATGTGACACCCATCCCGCATAACGGTTGCCGCCCGCCAAAGCGGCGCCGTGTTTAGAAGTTTGGAGAAAAAAGCATGGCTCGATATTTAGGACCGAAGCTAAAGCTGTCGCGTCGTGAGGGTACCGATCTGTTCTTGAAGAGCGGTATTCGTCCGATAGATTCCAAGTGCAAGATTGAGCACGTTCCGGGCCAACATGGCGCACGTCGTTCGCGCATGACTGACTACGCAGTACAGCTACGCGAGAAGCAGAAGGTACGCCGCCTTTACGGTGTGCTGGAAAAGCAGTTCCGCAACTACTACAAGAAGGCCGATCGACAAAAAGGTGCGACGGGTGAAAACCTCTTGCGTCTGCTCGAAGGTCGACTCGACAACGTTGTGTACCGGATGGGTTTTGGTTCGACACGGGCCGAATCCCGTCAGTTGGTGTCACACAAGAGCATTTTGGTGAATGGTCAAAAGGTCAACATTGCGTCCTATCAGGTAGGAGCCGACGATGTCGTCTCGGTCAACGAAAAATCTCGAAGCCAGCTCAGGATTCAGGCGGCGCTACAGTTGTCTGTACAACGGGCACCGATCGATTGGGTGGACGTGGATATCGAGAAGATGGAGGGAGTGTTCCGGCGCTCACCGGATCGCAACGAACTGCCTCAGGAGATCAACGAAAACCTCATTGTGGAGCTCTACTCGAAGTAGAGACCTTTACGCCCATTTCACTCCCCTATAGGAGAAGGAACACATGGCTCAGTCAGTCACAGAATTTCTGACCCCCCGGCACATCGAAATCGAGGAGGTCAGCGCCACGCGCGCCAAAGTAACGTTGGAGCCGTTGGAGCGTGGCTTTGGCCATACGCTTGGCAACACGTTGCGCCGCATCTTGTTGTCGTCGATGCCGGGGTGCGCGATCACCGAAGTACAGATCGACGGCGTGTTGCACGAATACAGCACCATCGAAGGCGTACAGGAAGACGTCATCGACATCCTGCTGAACATCAAAGGTGTTGCGGTGATACTGCACAACCTCGAAGAGACCGTAATCACCCTGTCGAAAGAGGGCTCCGGGCAGGTGACGGCCGGTGATTTTCAACTCAACCAAGACGTTGAAATTGCCAATCCCGACCATGTGCTCTGCTCGTTGAACGATCATGGCAGTATTCGTATCGAAGCGCGGGTGACCCGCGGTCGCGGTTACGTCCCTGTCGATAGTTATGAAGAGGAAGAAGAGACGCGCCCGATTGGTGTACTACGTCTGGATGCGACGTACAGCCCGATGCGCCGCGTTGCCTATAGCGTGGACAACGCCCGTGTCGAGCAACGCACCGACCTCGACAAGCTGATTCTCGATCTCGAGACGAACGGCACCATCGATCCGGAAGAGTCGATCCGCCGGGCGGCGACGATTCTACAGCAGCAGTTAGCGGTGTTTGTCGACCTCGAGAGCGAGGGTGAGCCGGTGTCCGAGGAGCAAGAAGACGAGATCGACCCGATACTGATCCGCCCCGTTGACGATTTGGAGCTCACCGTGCGTTCGGCTAACTGTCTGAAAGCAGAGAACATCTACTATATCGGCGACCTCATTCAGCGCACCGAAGTCGAGCTGCTGAAGACGCCCAACCTCGGTAAGAAGTCGCTGACCGAAATCAAAGACGTGCTGGCTTCGCGCGGATTGTCGCTCGGCATGCGCCTCGAGAATTGGCCACCGTCGAGCCTACGTGGCGACGACAAGGTCGCTTAGGGCTCCGGACAGCAAATAGCTAAAGGAAGCAGAAAATGCGTCACCGTAAAAGCGGACGACATCTCAATCGAACCAGTTCGCACCGTACTGCGATGTTTCGCAACATGGCGGTGTCGCTCATCGAGCACGAGATGATCAAGACGACGGTCGCCAAGGCGAAAGAATTGCGTCGCGTTGCCGAGCCGTTGATCACCTTGGCTAAGACAGACTCGGTGGCCAATCGCCGGTTGGCGTTTTCGCGTACGCGCAGTAAGTCTGTGGTCGGTAAGCTGTTTCGAGAACTTGGCCCCCGCTATCAAGACCGTCCGGGCGGCTACACCAGAATACTGAAGTGCGGGTATCGTCCGGGCGATGCGGCGCCTATGGCGTTTGTCGAACTCGTCGACCGGCCGGCGAGGGCACACGCAGACGACTTCGACGATGAAGAAGACGTGGAAACGACCGAAGTCGAAGAAGCAGAGATCCTCGAAGAGGAAAAGGCCTGATAATTGTGGGGGAAATTGGACCTGACCCCATTTCCATTATCCCAATTTAGCCTTCAAAAACTTACCCGTGTGCGACGCGCGTTTCCTGGCGAGTTGTTCCGGCGTTCCCACCGCAACGATCTGCCCGCCGCCCGAGCCACCCTCGGGTCCTAGATCGATGATCCAGTCGGCCGTTTTGATGACGTCCAGGTTGTGTTCGATGACGACGATTGTGTTGCCGTTGTTGCGCAGGCGATGCAAAACGTCCAGCAACTGTGCGATGTCGTGAAAGTGCAAGCCCGTCGTGGGCTCATCGAGAATGTAAAGGGTTTGCCCCGTGTCGCGTTTGGACAGTTCGCGCGACAGTTTGACGCGCTGGGCTTCGCCTCCCGAAAGCGTGGTCGCACTCTGTCCCAGCTTGACGTACGAAAGCCCAACGTCGAGCAGGGTTTGCAGCTTGCGGGACAGCAGCGGGACCGCGTCGAAGAATGCCCGCGCTTCCTCTACCGTCATGTCCAACACTTCGTGAATGTTTTTGTTTTTGTAGCGAACGTCGAGAGTCTCGCGGTTGTAGCGCTTACCCTTGCAGACGTCACACGGTACGTAGATGTCCGGTAGAAAGTGCATCTCCACCTTGATGACGCCGTCGCCCTGGCAAGCCTCGCAGCGTCCGCCTCTTACGTTGAAGCTGAAACGGCCCGGTTTGTAACCGCGTGTGCGCGACTCCTGTGTTTGCGCGAACAGTTCACGGATAGGCGTGAAAAGTCCCGTGTAGGTCGCAGGGTTGGATCGGGGCGTGCGGCCGATCGGGCTCTGGTCGATATCCACGACCTTGTCCAGATGGTTCAGCCCCTCGACGGCTTCGTGGTTGGCGGCGGTGAGGGTCGTCGCGCCGTTCAATGCGGTAGCGCTGACGGGATACAGCGTGTGATTGATGAGGGTCGACTTGCCCGAACCCGACACGCCGGTGATGCAGGTGAATAAACCGCAGGGAATCTCGACGGATAGATGCTGTAGGTTGTTACCGGACGCACCGGTCAATCGCAAGACCGCTTGTTTGTCGTACGGTGTGCGGTGCTTCGGCACCGGAATCGAGCGTTTGCCCGACAGGTATTGACCGGTGATGGAGCGTTTTTCCTTGAGAATGCACTCGAGGTCTCCAGAGGCGACGATCTTACCGCCGTGAACGCCCGCACCGGGCCCGATGTCGATCACGTAGTCGGCGCGGCGGATGGCCTCTTCATCGTGCTCCACCACCAACACGGTGTTTCCAAGCTCTTTCAGATGGGTCAGCGTTTCTAACAGGCGCGCGTTGTCGCGCTGGTGCAGGCCGATGGACGGTTCGTCCAGAATGTACATGACGCCGACCAAGCCCGCACCGATCTGGCTGGCAAGGCGGATACGTTGGGCTTCGCCCCCAGACAGGGTCTCGGCGCTGCGATCGAGGGTCAGATAGTTGAGTCCAACGTCCACCAAGAACTTCAGGCGGGCGCGAATCTCCTTGAGGATCTTGTCAGCGATCGTCCCGCGTCGCCCTTTCAGTTTGAGCTTCGTGAAATAACTCAGGGTATCCTCGATCGAACCGCAGGTGATCTGCGGTAGCGTCGCTTTGTCGATGAAGACGTTGCGAGACTCTTCGCGAAGGCGCGTGCCGTCGCATGCCGGACAACCACGCACTCGAAGATACTTTTGAAGGTTCTCGCGAACCATATTCGAGTCGGTTTCGTGGTAGCGGCGTTCCATGTTGGGTATCACGCCCTCGAAACGATGGCGTCGACTGATGACGTCGCCCCTGTCGTTGACGTAGCTGAAATCGATTCGCTCGCGTCCGCTACCGAACAAGATCGCGTCCTGGTGGCGCTTCTTGAGCTTGGAGAACGGCGATTCGACATCGAATTGGTAGTGCTCGGCGAGGGAGTTCAGCATGTGGAAGTAGTAGACATTGCGCCGATCCCAACCCCGTATGGCACCCTCTGCCAGGGTGAGATCGGTGTCTTGCACCACAAGGCTGGGGTCGAAAAACTGTTTGACCCCAAGCCCGTCGCACTCGCTGCAAGCCCCCGCCGGGTTGTTGAACGAGAACATGCGCGGTTCCAGTTCGCTGATGCTATAGCCGCACACCGGGCAGGCGAAACGCGCCGAGAAAATCAGCTCCTCGACGTCCGCGTCGTCCATGTCGGCGACCTTGGCGATGCCGTCGGTCAGTTCGAGTGCCGTCTCGAACGACTCTGCTAGACGTTGCGCTACGTCTTCTCGTACACGCAAACGGTCGATCACAGCTTCGACCGTGTGTTTCTTCTTCTTGTCCAACTCCGGCGGATGGTCCAGGTCGACCACCAAGCCATTGATGCGGGCGCGAATGAATCCGTTCGACATCAGCTCTTGGAACACGTGAAGATGCTCTCCCTTGCGCTCCACGATCACCGGCGCGAGCACCATGATGCGTTTACCCTCCGGTAACGTCAGAACCTGGTCGACCATTTGACTGACGGTCTGGGCGTCGAGCGGTTCGCCGTGGTGAGGGCAGCGGGGTTCGCCGACGCGCGCAAACAGTAGGCGCAGATAGTCGTAGATTTCCGTGATCGTGCCGACCGTGGAACGGGGATTGTGCGAGGTCGATTTTTGTTCGATGGAAATCGCGGGAGATAGGCCCTCGATGTGGTCTACGTCCGGTTTCTCCATCATCGACAAGAACTGCCGCGCATAAGCCGACAGCGATTCGACGTAGCGGCGTTGGCCCTCGGCGTAGAGCGTGTCGAACGCGAGGGAGGATTTACCGGATCCGGACAGACCGGTGATCACGATCAGTTGATCGCGCGGAATATCTAGATCGATGTTGCGTAAGTTGTGGGTCCTGGCGCCGCGAATCGATATGGTGTCCAAGCCGTCCTGCCAATTTACGAAGGCGAAACAGGAAAACATAATCCGTTCCGTTCGGCGGGGCAAGTCGCGTTCACTTTTTGATCGAAGTTGTTGCCATGGCGGGTTGCTCACAGCGATTTGAGCTGCTTTCCTTAGGTTTCCACCGGCCGATCGGATAGACTGGTGGGTCCGACAACAGTTCCAAGAACGAGACAAGCATATGGCACGGGGGATCAACAAGGTGATCTTGATCGGTAATCTCGGTCGAGATCCGGAAACACGCTACTCCCAAGGTGGCAATCCGGTAACCAACTTCAGCGTTGCTACGAGTGAATCGTGGCGCGACAAGCAATCCGGTGAACAGCAAGAGCGCACCGAGTGGCACAACGTGGTGTGCTTCTCGCGCCTGGCGGAGATTGCCGGAGAGTATCTGCACAAAGGGTCCAAGGTGTATATCGAAGGTAGTTTGAGAACCTCGAGCTGGGAGAAAGAGGGGCAGAAACGCTATCGTACGGAAATCATGGCCCGGGAACTGCAGATGTTGGACAGCAAGGGTGGCGGCGAGCCTCCCTCCGGTTTCGAGTCGTCGCCGCCGCCGCAGGCGAGCAACGCCCCGACGATCAGTGACGATGACGACTTCGATGACGACATTCCGTTCTAAACCGTAGGCACGCCTGGGCCCATCCACAGCAAGGTCCACAAAAAAGCGCCGAGTACCAGCCGATAGAAAACGTACGGCAACATGCCCGTGCGTTCCACCAAAGCGATAAAGAAGCGAATGCACAAATATGCGCTCATCGCGGACACTGCGACGCCTAGGACCAGATGCGCCGCTTGGGTGGGTTCGAGCACCGTTGGCAGGTCGAGATAAGCGAGCAACGCGGCCCCGCCAATCGTCGGAATCGCGAGCAGAAAGGCGGTCTGGGCGGCCATGGTTCGCGATAGCCCGAGCAACAACGCCGCACTAATGGTGATACCGGATCGGGAAGTACCCGGAATGATCGCGAGTGCTTGGGCCAGCCCGATGAAAACGGCGCTACGCCAGCTCAACGTCGCAGTATCGCCGCGGTGCTTGTCCGCCCACCACAGGACCAGTCCGAAAACGATCGTCGTGGTGGCGATGACCGGCACGGTGCGTAGTTCTGTCGCCACCACATCCCTGAAAAGCAGCCCGACCACCACCACCGGGAGTGTCGCCGCGCCGATTTTGAGCATGAGATCGAGATGGTCGTCGGTTTGCCGCGTGGTCAGGTAGCGCCAGCTACTCGAAGTAAATTGGGTGAGTTGGTCACGGAAATACGCGAACACTGCGATCAGCGATCCGAGGTGTACTGCGATGTCGAAAGCCAACCCCTGATCGGGCCAATCGGTCAGTTTCGAGGCCAGAATGAGATGGCCGGAACTGGAGATGGGTAGGAATTCGGTAATGCCTTGAATCAATGCAAGGCATATGACTTGTAGTAGCTCCAATTAGAACTCATTCCTTTGGCTGAGCGGCACATTATCAACGAATGCCGTGTTAGGTGGTAAAGTGCTTTGATGGATGACCACGAAGAAATACCACTCTTCCCGTTGGGAACGGTGTTGTTTAGCGGCGGCCAGCTGCCGTTGAAGATTTTCGAGGCGCGTTACCTCGACATGGTTGGCAACTGCATGCGTCAAGGCACTGGTTTTGGCGTGGTGCTCATAAGGCGGGGGGCCGATGCCAGGCTTTCGCCGGACGCGGAGCAACCGGACGTTTTCGATGTCGGCACGGAAGCGAGCATCGTCGATTTCAATCAATTGGACGGCGG
>CBDTZM010000034.1:0-9701 GCA_965364915.1 uncultured Pseudomonadales bacterium
CCCGCACGTCCAACGCATCGTCCAGTTCAGGTTCTTGGGGTAGATAGCCGACCACAATATTTTTTTGCGGTCGCGCCTCGCCCTCGAAGTCGGTGTCGACGCCTGCCATGATCTTGAGCAGGCTGGATTTGCCGGAACCGTTGAGGCCCAACACGCCAATCTTGGCGCCGGGGAAGAACGACAACGAGATGTTTTCGAGAATCTTGCGCTTCGGGGGCACGACCTTGCCCACCCCCTGCATGGTGTAAACGTACTGGGCCAACGCTGAGGTCCTTATGAGGTCCTTAGAGGAACGAGCGCGATCTTAATGCATAACGCTCAACTTGATAATGAACGGTGTGCGCGATGTTATCGATTGCGCTTGCGATACAATGGTGCGCTTCTACATAACAGCCTCGACCCCGAGGCTGTCAGTATCGGGAGCACACATGTTTGCATCGGGCAATTCGATCGAAGCCTTCGATCCGGAGCTAGCGGCCGCCATTCGCGAAGAGAATCGTCGACAAGAGGAGCATGTCGAGCTCATCGCCTCGGAAAACTACGCCAGCCCCCTGGTGATGCAGACGCAAGGCAGCTCGTTGACCAACAAGTATGCCGAAGGCTATCCCCACAAACGCTACTACGGTGGTTGCGAGTACGTTGACCAGGCGGAGGTGTTGGCCATCGACAGGGTCAAGGCGTTGTTCGGGGCAGACTATGCCAATGTTCAACCGCACTCCGGATCGCAAGCCAACGCCGCCGTGTACTTGGCGCTCTTGGAGGCCGGTGACACGTTGCTGGGGATGAGCCTGGCGGATGGTGGCCACCTGACCCATGGTGCGTCCGTGAACTTCTCGGGGCGGCTGTACAACGCCGTTCAGTACGGATTGGAGGCGGTGTCCGGCGAGGTCGACTACGCACAGGTCGCCGCACTCGCTCGCGAACATCAACCCAAGATGTTGGTGGCGGGGTTCTCGGCATACTCGCGCAAGATGGACTGGCAAAAGTTCCGCGACATCGCCGACTCGGTCGGCGCCTATCTGATGGTCGATATGGCCCATGTTGCAGGGCTGGTGGCCGCGGACCTCTATCCCAATCCGGTCAACATCGCCGATGTCACAACTTCGACGACGCACAAAACCCTGCGGGGGCCGCGCGGCGGCATCATTCTCGCGAAAGCCAATCCCGAGATCGAAAAGAAGCTCAACTCTGCTCTCTTTCCCGGCTCTCAAGGCGGACCGCTGATGCACGTCATAGCCGCCAAGGCGGTGTGCTTCAAGGAAGCGGCCACCCAGGAATTCAGAGACTATCAAGTGCAGGTGCTCGTGAACGCGAACACGATGGCGGAAGGTTTTCTGGCGCGTGGCTATGAGGTCGTGTCTGGCGGAACCGATAACCATCTCTTTCTGCTCGATCTGATCAGCAAGGATCTCACCGGTAAGGCCGCCGACGCGGCGTTGGGCAGGGCCAACATTACGGTCAATAAAAACGCGGTGCCGAACGATCCCCGCTCGCCGTTCGTGACCAGCGGGCTCAGAATCGGCACCCCGGCGGTCACCACCAGAGGCTTTGGCGAGGCGGAGTGCGAGACGCTGACAACCTGGATGTGCGACGTCTTGGACGACATTGAGAACGACAATATGGTCTTGAGCGTCAAACAGAAGGTAGTTGAGCTTTGCCGGGCGTTTCCTGTATACCAGGCTTAAGCCTTTTTAGGATGCTTCACCATGCACTGTCCGTTTTGCGGAGCGGATGACACCAAGGTAATCGACTCTCGACTTGTCGCTGAGGGCGACTCGGTACGTCGCCGGCGCGAGTGTCAAACGTGCGGGGAACGCTATACCACCTTCGAGACCGCCGAGCTGGTCATGCCGCGTATCGTCAAACGCGACGGCTCGCGCGAACCGTTCAACCAAGACAAGCTGTTGCATGGTTTGCAAACCGCATTGGAGAAACGCCCGGTCGGCGTCGAGCAAATCGAGGAGGCATTGAACCGGATCATGCATCGTCTGCGCTCCACGGGAGAGCGCGAACTGCCGTCACGGCGGGTCGGCGAGGAGGTCATGGCCGAACTCCGAGACGTGGACGCGGTTGCCTACGTGCGATTTGCCTCCGTGTACCGGGATTTTCAGGACGTCAGCGAATTCCAGGCCGAGATTCAGAAGCTCAAGACCGACAGTCAATGATCTCCGATTCCGATCTGCTGTACCTGCGCCTTGCGATGGAACTGGCGGAGGGGGGCTTATACACGACCACGCCGAATCCGCGAGTCGGCTGTGTGATCGTGCGCGATGGTCGAGTGCTGGGCCGCGGCTGGCATCAATGGTACGGGCAAGCCCACGCCGAAGTGATCGCGATGGCGGCGGCGGGCGGTGACGTGGCCGGGGCGACCGCGTACGTTAGCTTGGAACCCTGTTCCATCGATAGTCAGACGCCGCCCTGCTGCGACGCGTTGATCGACGCCAAGGTCGCGCGCGTCGTGGTGGCAATGGTGGATCTCGACCCGCGGGTCAACGGGGCGGGCCTTGCGCGCCTGGCGAAGGCTGGCCTCAGCGTGGAGAACGCCGACCTGGAGGAGGCTCGAGCCGTCAATCCCGGACATCGGCAGCGCATGCTGCATGGGCGCCCGCTCATTCGCGTCAAGATAGCGGGTTCTTTGGATGGCCGCAGTGCCATGGCATCGGGTGAAAGCCAGTGGATCACCGGGCCAGAGGCGCGTGCCGAAGGGCAAGCGTGGCGTGCGCGCAGTTGCGCCGTGGTGACCGGTATTGGCACGGTGCTGGCGGACGACCCCGAGCTGAACGTGCGCGATGACCGTTTCAGGGTCGACGGGCGCTTTCGCCAACCCCTGCGAGTGGTTGTCGATAGCAAACTACGCACACCGATTGATGCCAAGCTATTCGATCGAGAGGGAGACGTGCTGCTCGTCCACGCTCAAGCGGGTGGTCAGCATGCGCGCGCGGAATGCGTTGCTTGCGGCACCGGGTCGGTCGACCTTGCGGCTTTGGTCGAAGAACTTGCGAGGCGGCGTTGCAACGAGGTGCTCATCGAAGCCGGACCGACGCTCAGTGGCGCGTTCATTCAGCAGGAATTGTGGGACGAGGCTATCGTTTACCTCGCGCCCAAGTTGCTCGGCTCGACGGCGCGGTCGTTGGTCGATGTCGAGATCGAGCGCTTACAAGATGCGCTCCACGGTCGGGTCGTCGATTGTGTTCCGATAGGCGATGACCTTAGAGTGCGTCTCATACCTTAGGAATTCCTCAACGAGTTGCAAGCCCTTCGAGAAACAACGATGCCAACAGCCACGGACAAACCGAAACCCTACGCCCGGCGTCAAGCCAGGCGCGCGCTCGTGCAGGCGATATATCAGTGGCAAATGACCAACGTCGACACTCACACGCTCGCCAACGACTTTGTTGAGCGCGGCTCGCTCGACAAAGCCGACAGAAGTTTCTTCGATGAGCTTCTCAAACACGTTACTCAACGCAGCGATGATCTGGATGCTGCGTTCGTCGGGTTGCTCGATCGAGAACTGAAAAGCCTGGATCAAGTCGAGCTGGCGATACTGCGGCTCGGCACCTACGAGCTTGTGCATCGCATCGACGTGCCTTATCGCGTGGTGCTCGACGAGTACATCGAACTTGCCAAAACCTTCGGCGCCGAGGACAGCCACAAGTACGTGAATGGCGTTTTGGACAAACTGGCGAGATCGGTTCGGCAAGCGGAACGCTTGTAGTGCAAGAGTTTGAAATCATCGACGCAATCGTCGCCAAACTGGGGTCGGCAACGCAAGCGTCCAGCGTGAGTGTCGGCCCCGGAGACGACGCGGCAGTGACTCGCGTGCCGCCCGGACACGACTTGGCGAGTTCCGTCGACAGCTTGTTGGCTGACGTGCATTTTCCGGCCGCGGCACCCGCCGATCTCATCGCCTATCGCAGCATGATGGTGAGCCTGTCTGACTTGGCGGCTATGGGCGCGGAACCGGCGTGGGTCATGGTCAGCCTAAGTTTGCCGAACGCCGATCAGGCGTGGATAGGGGCGTTTGCCGAAGGTATGGCCGCCGCGGCGCAAGATGCCAAGGTTGCCGTGGTTGGCGGCAACTTGGCTGCCGGTCCGTTACAGGTCACGGTCAGCGTGCATGGCTTTGTCCCAAGTGGGAAAGCGTTGTTGCGCTCCGGTGCCAAACCGGGAGATGCCATCTGTTTGAGCGGGCCGGTGGGCGGCGCCGCTAGCGCGCTCAGTCGGTTGGACCTAAGTGCCTGTGCGCGCGCCACGTTGCAAGGTTGCGCGCGCGACTATTGGATGCCGCAACCGCCTTTTGAGACGGCCGCGGCGCTGCGCTCTGATGCCAGCAGCTGCATCGATGTGTCGGATGGCTTGTTGCAAGATCTCGCCCACATCTGTCGCGCTAGCCGAGTCGGTGCGCATCTCTCGAGTGCGGCGATTCCGCTTGCCGAAGGCGCGCAACTTCGCGATGGTTTGTGTGGTGGAGACGACTATGTGTTGTGTTTCACGACCGGCGCAGAGGAACTTGCCAAAGCCCAATCGGTCATTGGCGAAATTGTCGCTGGCGAAGACATTCAGATCGATGGCCAACGCGCCGACGTTGCCGGTTACCAGCATTTCTGACAGGCCGACATGGCGTTAGTCGCCGCTGATCTACGCGACCCGCGTGTGTTGGTGGCTTGTGGGTTTGGCAGCGGCTTTCTACCGAAGGCGCCGGGCACGTGGGGATCTGTCGTCGGCGTGGGTTTATGGTTGTTGATACCCGGCGGCCTGATTTGGCAGATCGGCTTCTGCATTGGCGGCGTGCTGCTCGGTAGCTGGTTGATTGAAAGCGTTTGCCGACGCTATCGCGTCGACGACGAGCCGGCGATCGTGCTCGATGAAATCGTTGGGGTATGGATCGCGCTGCTCGGTACGCCATTCGACATCGGTTGGGTGCTGGTCGGGTTCGTGCTGTTCCGTGTGTTCGACATTCTGAAACCCTGGCCGATTGGGTGGGCCGATCGTAAACTCAAAGGCGGCATCGGCGTCATGTTGGACGATGTACTGGCGGGTTTGTTGGCGCTGGGTGTGTTGAAGGTCTCAGTTTTCCTCATCGCTACGTACACTTGACGTGCGAACCCCATAAACTGCGACCCGTCATGAAAGGATTTCTCGCGGCACTACTACTCTCGGCGTTCGGCGTGGGCGGATTCGTTCCGGCGTTCGCGGGGCCGGTAGAAGTGGTGGGCTTGTTCAAGGATCGGGCGGTCATTCGTACCGCTCAAGGCGAGAGCATGATGCGGGTTGGGGAGACCTCCGACGACGGCGTGACGCTCGTCAGCGCGGATGCTCACGAAGCGCTGGTTCGCTACCAAGGTGAAGAGTACCGCCTGAAGCTGAGCAATCGCGTGGGATCGCAGTTCCGCAAGGTCGAGCAGCAACAGGTATCCATCGCCCCGGATGCGCTCGGCCAATACCGCATTCGCGGCTCGATCAACAATCGCTTCGTCAACTTCCTGGTGGACACGGGCGCTTCCGTGGTCGCGCTCAGCGCGCGGGAAGCCGACAGCCTGGGCCTCGACTATACGGACGGCACCAAAGGCAGTGTGCAAACTGCACAAGGGCATGCCGCGTCGTATTTCGTGACGCTCGACGAGGTGGGTGTTGGCGGCATCATCGCGCACAACGTGCAGGCCGCGGTCATCGAAGGCGCTTATCCGGTCGAGATCTTGCTTGGCATGTCGTTCTTACGCCAGGTAGCGTTGCGTGAGCAAGGCGGCGTGTTGACCCTCACCGCAAAGTATTAAAACGCAAAACCGTCAATGGCTTCGGTGCACTGCCAGCGTACCCAGTTCCGCCAACCGACCATCGTTGATACCCGCGCGTTCGAGCATCGGTAGCGCTTCGGCGAGCAGGGCATCGGCCGTCTCGGTGGCTTGACTCACGCCCATGAGCGTTGTGAACGTGCTTTTGTTGGCCTCAACGTCGGAACCGGCGGGTTTGCCGAGTTGCTCTGTGGTTTGGGTGACGTCCAATACGTCGTCGACGATTTGGAAGGCGAGACCGATGCGGTCGGCAAACTCGCTGACCAGCACAAATCGTTCATCGGCGACGTTGGCGAACATGGCGCCGATCTGTATCGAGGCCTTGATGAGCGCCCCGGTTTTCGCGGCGTGCAGCGTTTGCAGCTGACTCAAGGAAAGCTCTGCGCCCTCTGCGGCAATGTCATACGACTGACCGCCAACCATGCCTTCCCAACCACAGGCATGGCTTAGCAGTTGAATGGCTTCGATCTTGAGTTCCGCTCCGACGCCGGTGGCGTTGACGAGGGTTTCAAACGCCAACGTTTGTAGCGCATCACCCGCTAAGATTGCCGTGGCTTCGCCGTGCGCGATGTGGCAGCTCGGTAGCCCGTGGCGCAGCGCGTCGTCATCCATGGCCGGCAAGTCATCATGGATCAGGGAGTAGGCGTGCATGAACTCGACGGCGCACGCCGGCGCCAACGCGTCCTCGAGAATGCCGCCGAGACCCGTGCACGTGGCGCATACCAGCATCGGTCGTAGCCGCTTGCCGCCGCTCAAGGCCGCGTACCGCATGGCCTCTATCAATGGTTGCGCCAGCACTGAGGCGCCCGGCAGGTGCACTTCGATAGCGTCTTCGATATTGGACTTTAACGCCGCGAGTTCAGGCGTCATCGAGATCCTTGAGATCCAGGTCTTCCAGCTTGTCGTCGGCCGTGAGCGCTTGCACCTTCAGCTCCGCATCTTTCAGGGCGGTCTGGCACTGACGGGTGAGCTTCACCCCGCGTTCAAAAGCTTTCAACGATTCCTCGAGGCCGAGCTCGCCGGATTCCATTTTCTGCACGAGATCTTCGAGCTGCTCCAGCGTCGTCTCGAAATCCACCACCTCGCTAGATTTTGCTTTACTCATAGCACTAGATTAACTCGTCCCGAGGAACGCAAGCAAAGCCGGCGTGCAGCTAGCCCGAAACAGATTGTGTCTTCCGCGTCGCGTTCTCGGTCACGTGCCAATCCCCTGTGGCGGTGTCCAGGTCGATCAGACCTTGCGCCTGCAAGACGGAAAACTCACCGCGCACTTCCCAGGTGCCCATGGGCTGGCCGCGTTCTCTGAGCGCACTGTTGACGTTGCCCGGGCGCAATTGCTGCAGCCCGCCTTCGACGAGTTCAAGGATGATGGCGTACACGGTTTCGGTACGTTTGCGGTCGACACTCATATGCGGTGTTCTCAGCAGGGCGTATGCAGATTGCGCGCGACGTTGTACCAGAAAGCCGCTATTCCCGCCAGGGCTCGGCGCGCTGGTAGGCCAACAAATGCTTGTTGAGTTCGCTGAACAGTTCTGCGTCGTCCTCCGCCATGGCCAAGGCTTGCTGTTGAACGCTAATCGCATCGTCGAACTGGCCCAACTCCGCGTAGGCTGCCGCCAGCGTGTCGAGGTACGACGCATTGCGGTCGAGTTCCACGGCCCGATGGGCGTGCTGCAGCGCAACCTCGCCGTCGCGCAGACCGTCGGTCCTGGAAGTTGCCAGTAGCCATGCATAGTCGTTGAGTGGCTGCACGTCGCCGTTGGACGCAGCCTTCTGTACCCAGGTTGCAGCTGCACTCTGCTCATCTTCCTCGAACAGAAGATAAACCAGGCGTAACAGCGGCCGCGTCAGTCCCAGTTGTGCCCCTTTGGTGTACCAATCCCGAGCCTTGGCCAGGTCTAGCGGCACGCCGCGGCCGACCTGATACAAGTGGCCGATGCCGATGTAGCTGCCGGGGGTCTGCAACTCGGCCGCTTTCAAGAACCAGTCGTGGGCAGCTCCGTAGTCCTGCTCGACGCCCGTGCCGGTGAGATACGCATGCGCAAGGCTTGCCATCCCGGGTCCCGATCCACTGGCGGCGGCTTCTGAGAAGTAGTCGATTGCTGCTTCCGGCATGGGTTCTCCGAACTCCCCGTTCTGATACATGTAGCCGAGCGCCACGAGTGCGTCGGTGGCCCCTGCATCGCGTGCTTGTTCGTACCAGGTCTTGGCTTGATCCGGGTCCGGCGCGTCGGTGTGTGAGTCGCGGAAGCTCGCGGCCATCTGCACCATCGCCGGCAAGTGACCCTCATCCGCGGCTTTTTGCAGCCAGCGACGTGCCTCGAGCAGGTCTTTGTCCACCCCTTCGCCGTCGAGATAGGCGTAACCCACGTAGAACAGCCCACCGGCGTGGCCGAACGATGCGGCTTTCTCAAACAGTTGAAAAGCCAACGGGCGATCCTGCGCCATGCCGCGACCGTAGTAGTGCAGACCACCCATCGCGTACAAGGTCGCCGGGTTGTCCGGGTTGAACTCGAGCGCTCGCGCGTAGTCCTTGCCGGCAGACACGTAAAACGCTTGCACATAAAAGCTATAGCCGCGCAGATAGTAGGCGCGCGATCGCTCGGTCGAATGCAAGCGCGGAGAGATCAATGCCGGGCCCAGGTAGGACCGTGCCAGCGCGTAGTCTCCCGCCTCGATCAGCGTTGCCGCTTTGTCGATGTACGCCCGCGCATCGAGGGCGGCCGCAGGTACGGCAATCACCAGCAGAGCCGCGACGAGCAGCGTTTGGAACCTAAATCGGTACATTTAGTCAGTGTATTACGTGTCCGCCGGACCTGCAGCCTCTGTCACGGAGCCGTGGTCCAGAACCGTGATAGAATCGACGGTTCCCGCTGAAAGACAGGGACATGAACTACCTACATGGGGGCGATTTGGCTTCGACGTGGGTTGCAAAGCACGAGGTGCATGCCGAGAGGGTAGTAACTCTCGTTAAACAATTGCTGCAACTATATATAGTTGCCAACGAAGAAAACTACGCACTAGCGGCCTAAAAAACCCGCTTACGTCGATGATTCTTTTCCTGCTGGGAGAAATCGACGGCGAATGTCGCAGGATCGCGCGGATGTCTCGCTCGGGGCTGAAGCGTTAAAACCAATCGAGCTCGCTGACAACACCCTGACCGTTGGGTCGTTTGAAGCTAAATTAATAGACGGACTCTAAGCATGTAGAGCCGACTGCCGAGTGCCAACGGACGCGGGTTCAACTCCCGCCGCCTCCACCAATAAAGCAAAACGGCCCCAATGGGGCCGTTTTGCTTTACCGGCGCAGCCGGGTTAACCCGCGTCCGGTACGGACGTGGGGCGCGAGGCGGTCGCGGCATAGCCGCGAGACCGAGCATTGCTCGGTCAGGCGAGTGCGCCCGGCCAAGGATGGCCGGGCTGGGGTTCAACACGAGCAACATCGTAGCGCCATGGACGGCAACCGGTCTCCATCCTTAGCGGTAGTATCCCGCCGCCTCCACCAGTCAACCCGGTCGCGAATAGGCGCGATCGTCCTGAAAGCCCCGTAAACACGAGCGCTCCCGTGTAATCTTCGTCTTATACAATCCAAGGCGGTCCGTTGACGTATGGGCCTATGAGGCGATGTGTCTGAATCCAAGGCGATGGTCATGAGTTCGATCTTGGTCTTGAGGCTCGTCATCCGTCCTTACTCAGACTCCCGAGAATGATGCGCTACGGATAGGCCGCCTTGTCTATAGCAGGCGTATGCGCATGCGTAGCCGCAACGATGGTGAGCTGCCGTTAGCGAAGATACCTTGCCACGTGACTCTGACGGCGTTGACGTTGCCGTCGTAGCCATCGACATCAGGTATTGGTACGTAGTCGAAGGTCGCGCCGCCGTTTACCGAAAACTCGACGCTGTCGGTGG
>CBDTZM010000035.1:0-9631 GCA_965364915.1 uncultured Pseudomonadales bacterium
CGGCAACGCGAGCAGGCGAATGTCATCCGGCGTTACGTGATAGCGGCCGTTGAGCAGCGCGCGAGCGCGCGAGGCGAGCGATAGGAATATCGCCGCCCGAACGGAGGCACCGTAATTGACGTAGCTTTTCACCCGCTCGGTGGCCGAGTCTTCGTGCGGGCGCGTAGCGCGCACCAGTTCGACGGCATAGCGATTCATCGCATCGGAGATCGGCACCTGGCGCACCAACCTTTGCATGCCCAGCAGACTATCCGCGTCCGTACACGCAGAGACCTCCGGTAATCCCAAGCCCAGCGTATTGCGCTCGACCACGGCAACTTCCTGATCGGCGTCGAGGTAGTCGAGTATCACGTTGAAGATGAAGCGGTCGAGCTGCGCTTCGGGTAGCGGGTAGGTGCCTTCGAGCTCGATCGGATTCTGCGTGGCCAGCACCACGAAGGGCGGTTGCAGCATGTGCGTGGTCCCGCGAATGGTCACGCTCGCTTCCTGCATGGCTTCCAGTAGGGCCGATTGGGTTTTCGGCGGCGTGCGGTTGATCTCGTCGGCAAGCAGCACGTTCGCGAAGATCGGGCCGGGCACGAAGCGCCAGACACGCTCGCCGCTCGCCGGATCGGTGTCGATGATGTCGGTACCGGTCACGTCCGTCGGCATCAGATCCGGTGTGAATTGAATACGCTTGAAATCGAGGCCGAGCGCGGTTGCCAGCGTTTGCACCATCAGCGTTTTGGCCGTTCCCGGCAAGCCCGTGATCAGGCAATGACCACCGATGAGCACCGTAATCAACAGTTGTTCCAACACCTCGTCTTGGCCAACGATCACCTTGCCCAGCTCATCGCGAATGCTCTGCATGGTTTCCTGGAACTCGGCGACGAGGGCTTCGGTGGCTTGGTTGTCTTCACTCATTGATTGATCTCGACTAATAAGGTTAGGGCTGGGCGGAAACGCGGCGCGATCTCCAGCGCATAGAGTAGCTCGCGGCGCGCCTCTTCGACGCGATCGAGCCGATGCAGCGCGCTCGCCAGCTTGAAATGGGCGCTGGCCTTGTCGTGTGGCACGAGCGCGAACGCTATCCGGTACTCCGATAGGGCCTCGGCGTGGCGGCTGCTCGTGGAGAGCCAATCGCCTAGCGTGGTGTGGTGGTCAACGACAAGCGGTGCGCCACGCGCCAACACCGACTGGACCGCGACCGCATCGTCCAACCTACCGTCTTCGTGGTAGTAGCGGGCAAGCTTGCCGAGCGCTTGGGGATTGCGGCCACCTTGGCGCCAGTAGCGCTGCAACGCGTCCACGATCTTGTCAACCGACTCATCACTTTCCGCAGCATGCACTGCCAACAGATAGGCGCTGGAGGGTCCGACATATTCCGGATAGATATCAATGGCTTGATCCGCAGAAGCAAGCGCGTCCGCCCAGCGCTCCTCTTTGAGCGTCGCCGACGCAGCTTGCATGGACTGCTGCAAAGCATCGAGCTGCTCGACGACCGCGCCGAAGCGCTCCGTGAGATGGTCGTTGAACAATTCGTCGAGCTTTTCCGGCGTCAATGACAGCCCTTGTTCGATCGCCTCGACCGTCGTGGCGCCATCGGCATATGCAACGAGCATGTCGACCAGCCCGGTCTCAAATCGATCGGCGATGAACTCACACAACAGGCCCGCTTGTAGGTACGAGACGGAGATCTGTTCTGGATAACTGGGTCGAATGAAGCCTTCGTCCAGCTCGGCGACCGATAGAAGACGGTCGTTCGACAGCGCTTCCAGGAACACGAGTGAAATCGAGGCGTTGGGGCTAGGACCGTAACGCCACTCCTCGAACACGCTCACGCCCTCGGAGAACCAGCGCGAGACCAGGTTGTTGGTTGCGTTCAGCGTGACAACATGGGCCAGCTCGTGCCATAGCGCACTCAGCCAATCGAATTCAGCGGCACCCTGCGCGGACGGCCCGTCCATCACCACCACGTCGCCGAAGGCCGCTCCGAGGATACCGATACCGGGCAGCCCGGCGGTGCGCACCGCGAAATCGTCATGGTGCTGGTAGATCTCGACGACGACCGGTCGTTCCAATGAGTATCCGTAACGCGCCGCCATCTCTGTCTCGGTACGATTGACAAGTTCACGCACGTAAGGCGCCAACACGTCGGTCTCGCTCTTGTGAACGCGCAACACGAGTTGGTCCGATTCGAGCGTGTCGAAATCGCTCATGCTGTCCAACAAGCGCAACGTGTTGACCACCTGCGCGTTGTAGGGGTCACCGGCGTAGGCATTTTGCAACTGCGTACGCGCCTCTTCGAACCGGTTCAAGCGCAAGAGGTTACTGCCGAGATCGGCGCGCGCGTTCCAGTGCTCGGGTTCCAAAGCGACCGCGCGCTCGAGCAAAGCGACGGCTTCGGTATAGCGCCGCGTGATGATGTAGAAATGCGCGGGTACGGCATAGATGTCGCCAAATCCGGGATTCAGGTCCAGCGCTTGCGCCGTCCACGGGCTCGGCAGCCGACCTTCCAGGTGGTCGGCGGCGGCCAGCAGCGCATAGGCGCTCAATCTGTCGCGCGGGCCGAGCGCAGCGCCTGATTCCAGCAGGCGCTCGAGTCCCTTGCGCGCGACTTGTACGTTCCCAACCTCGAGCTGCATGCGTGCCAGCAAGGCATTGGCTCGGGCATTGTCGGGTTCATCCGCGAGTATGGACTGGATGAGTTGCTGGGCACGGCCTTCGAAACGATCGGCCAACAACTCGACTTGGCCGAGCTGCGCCTCGACGTGCTGGGGATCGATTTGCAACGCTTCCGCGAACAACGCCTCGGCGTCCGCCGCCTGATGCACCGCCAGATACAGCGATCCCCAGCGCGCCAGCAGATCCGCATTGCCGGGGTTCGTGTCATTGGCGCGACGGAACGCGTTGTTGGCCGCGCCGGTATCGCCAAGCCGCCACAGCGCCTCTGCCCTTACGCCATCGTCGTCGGCAACGGCCAGCAGCTCGCGGTAGCACGACAGCGCGGTCGGCTTGCCGGTGTCGTCGAGCGCATGGCAGCGGGCAAGCTCGCCCCCCTGATCGGGCGCTGCCCCGTGGGTCACGGCTGTGACAAGCAAAGCCACACAGGCGCAACCGGCAAGCATCAGCGCCTGGCGTGAAACGCGAAGCGGCCCGGTCACCGGCGCAGCTCCTCGGTGTCTTCAATATGGCTTTCCACGACGGCAAGTTCCAGCAGCAAGCGCTGCAGCTCTGCGTAATAGTCCGCTTGGGTGTACCGCTCTTTGTCGGCGCGCAGCGCCGCAATGGCTTGCTCCAGCGCAAGAAGCTCGGCGTCCTCGCGCGGCACGGTTGGGTCGAGGGTGGTCGGGGTTTCGAGCAGCGCGAGCACCATTGCCGACTCCGGCCCGTTGGCTAACGCGTGCTCGGTCGTCATCTCGTTTTCCGACCCGTAGTGGCCATCGACGCGGTCGACCGTATAGCTGAAGGCTTCTTGTGCCGTGATACGGTGGTCTTTGTTCACGTCGGCAGCGTCGGCACTGAGTGCCTCGCTGAAATAGCGCGCAAACACCGTTGCATTGCGCTCCCCACCGCTGCGCGTCGCGGTGATGACGGTACGTCCGGGCTGCTCCAAGACGGCTTGCACCGCACCGCTCGAACTACCGGTCACCACCACCAACTGGCGTTTTGCGGCAGCCGGTTCGAGCCAAACGGAAAGCTCCGTCGCCGTGAAATCCTTACCCGGCACGTTGAACCGGAAACGCTCTCCGTCATGACTGCCATGGCCGATCAGCATCAACACCAAGGCGTCGTCGGAATCGGTACGCGCAATCGTCTCGGTCAGTGTCGTTTGCACGATGTCACGGTCGACGCCGTCGCCGAGCAGCAAGGTGACATCGTTGCTCACCTCGCGCAATCGGCGGGCGAGCAGGCTGGCGTGTCGCTGAAATTCAGCTTCGTAGTCGGGCTCGCCGCCAAGCCCCGCCACGATGATCGCGCGAGTCTGTGCGGCGGCAGGATTTATGACAAGTAAGCAGACGCTGAATAGCCAACCGAGCATTGCGACATGCTGTCGTATGGAGCTCATACTCGTCCCCACACGCGGCGCAGACCCCAATCGCCCAGCTTCAACAACACGAGCAGCAAGAAACAAGCGGGCATGGTCCATAACGGCAAAATCTCCACCACTCGCACACCGCTGCCGCCGAAGGTGAGTTCGGCCGCAATGCCGTCAATCGCCTCGGGACGCCAGTAGCGACCCCCCGTGGCATCTGCGATGCGACGCAAGAGCGCTTCGTCTTGTACCGGGCGCAGGTACTCCCGGTTGGCGGCACCGGTTTGGACGAATCGCGTGATCGTCTCGGCACCGGCCGGGTCTTCGATTGCAACGTCGACCCGATACACGCCGGCCAAATCGGCGTCGAAGCTTGTAGCCAAAACGCCGGCAACATCGCTCGCCACCAGATCCAAGCGTGTTTGCGTCGCGTCGGGATGGGTGACCAGCGCATGTGCTGTCACGCCTGCCGCCGGTTCGAACATTCTGTTCCTGACCGACGCGCGTACGTGGATCGAACCTTCCTCCACGTCGAGGTCCACATGCTTGAGCCGCTGCGCGGTCTCGGCCAGTTGCCGAAGCAGTTGGCGCCAAAACAGGCGGTGGCGCGGATCGTCAGGGGGCGTGCGCATCTGCCAGCGCCACGTGGTCGCGCTTGCCAGGATCGCCGTCGTGCCGAGACCATACGGCTGGGTGACGAGCAGCGGACTGACCGAATCGGCCTGCACCAACTCGAGCAGCGTCGTCGCCGCCGGCTTGAGCGCGCCCAGTTGCTGATAGTCGCCAAGCATCGGCAAGGTGGCCCATGTTTCTACGCCTTCGCCCTCGATCATTTGGGTCAAGGGTGAGGTCAGGCCATCGCGCGTCGGACGCGCGCGACCCTCGGCTGCACCGTAGGTAGGGCCTGACCCGCGCCCCAGCACGACCGGCAATGCGGCCGCGAGCGGCTGTGCGTCCCAACCCCCATCGCTCAACGATTGCCGCCCGGCGAGCACCAGCAGACTGCCGCCGCGTTCGGCGACGAAGGACTCCAGCCATTCGTGCTGTTGTTGGCTGAAGGACGTGGCCGCGAGGCTGCCGAGCACGATGACGTCGTAGCCGTACAGCGATGCCAAATCCGCAGGAAAGCCCTCGACCAATTCATCCTCATCGGCCACACCCTGACGATACGTCTTGCGGTCGGTCGTGCGCAGCCAACTGACCAGTTGCAGCACCTCGTCACCACTGACGGCGCGGCGAATGAACTTGTATTCCCACCGCGGTTCACCCTCTAAATACAAAAAGCGGCGATGTCTTTCGTTGACCGTGAGCAAGCGCCGAATTTGATTGTTGCGCGCCAGGACATCGCCCGGCGGTGGCTCGATTTCGAACGTGAGTTCGCGAATACCGACGTCGCCGCTGTCGAACGTAATGTCTGTTCTGACCGTGGGCGTATCCTCTGGGAGCTGCAGCCTTTGCACGGCGACCAGCTTGCCGCCGTCGCGAACCCGGACCACGGTGTCGCCACCTCCGGTCTGCTCAATCACCAGATGCGCGGTCACTTGGCTAGCCGGCGGTGCATCGGCTGCCATTTGCACGTCGGCCAATTGCACCTCTCCCGGTAGCGTGCGCGGCCCAAAACCGATGGTGTGTACCGGCACACCGGGCGCGGCGAGCGCCGCCGTCTTGCCGCCGCGGCGGCCACCGTTGTCGGCGCCGTCGCTCAGCACGATCACCGCTGCTAGCGGTGCACCCTTGAAACTCTCGAGCACCGTGGTTGCCGACCCAATCAGGTTGGTCTCGCTACCCAGGGCGCGCCTGCCCGTCAAACCATCGGCAGCATCGAGTCGCACTGCGGACGCATCAAAGGTGTACAACTCGACATCCGCGAAATCCGACAGCGTTGGATTCAGGACCTGTTGCGCCAGCTCGACGGCGGCGTCCAGTCTGGTCTGCCCCGTGCCGTCGCCAGCGTTTGGGAAACCCATGCTGACGGAGGTATCGATAAGTACCGCGACTGTGTTGGCGCCGGGCTGCAACGTAGAGGTTTCCAGCGCCGGCCCAGCGAGCAGGCCGATCACGCCCAAGGCCAAGGCAACCTGGAAGGACGCCAGCACACCGCGCTGCCACCAAGCGAGATTTCGCGTATGGCGCCCGAACACCACGCTGAGCACGATGACGCAGACCGCAATCGTGCACCCCACGATCCACCAGGTTGGTTCGACCACGTTGGTGAACAGAAATCTGCCCGATTGAAACGCATCGAGTGGATAGCTGAACAACGATTCGAACCACACGACGCTTTGCCGATTTAGTGCGAGAGCACGTAGGTGAGTACGTTCACACCCAACCGGTACGACTTGGTGCTGAAATGCTCGAAGTAATACTGACCATAGGCTTCGCGCTCCCAGCCGTCAGCCACGTCGGTGTTGTGGGTGCCGATCACCATCAGCCGGCCATCATCGTCGAAGTACCCGCGCATCATGGCGACGTCGAGCGAACCCGCGGGTTGTCGATGAAACCATGGCGGCTCCGAGGTGGTCGGTCCCCCGGCAAAATTTTCGGCCGGAATTTGCGGCATCTCATCGTGCTCGAACACGGTGTGAAAAATCGGATGTTCGACCGGTACTTCCCGCCATTGATTACCCGGCAGCACTTTGCGCATGAAACGCTCGAAGCTCGCCCATTCTGCGTCCCCCCAAAAATCGTCGGCCCAGAGGAAACCGCCGTTTTCAAGGTAGTCTCTAAGCGCCAGATCCTCCTCTTGCGTGGAGCGCATATAGCCGACGTCGGACATGAAAATGAACGGATAGTCGCCAAGGTCCGGGTCCGTGAGACGACGTCGGATCGGTTCTCGCGCCGCGTACAATCGCGTCAACTCGCCCAAACGCTTGGCGAAATTATGCTCGGCTTGTGGATAGTCGGTTTCCCAACGCTGCCACACTCTGCCTTCGTGGTAGTAGTACGCCGCACCTTGGCCGCCGATGCTGTCGTATTCCACCCGGGTGAGATTGACGTGGGTGAGATCGCTGGGGGCTGCTTCTTCCATGGCCCAGGTCGGTTGAGCAATCAGCGCGCAGAAATACAGACAGTGGTAGCGCATGTGGCGTGGCCTCGACCCGGGTTTTCGCTAACAACGAGAGTACCGAGACTACGTTAGGGTGGCGGCGATGTATAGAATACGGCATCCATATGGCACCGGGCTGTCGGACAAACCGATTGGACCGGTGGTGAGTTCGCTTCCAGCCCTACCGCTCGATGAATCGTGCCGCGACGTCCGGGTCGCATTCGATAATCTCTGTCAATACGTGGGGCGCGTAGACCCATGTGTATTGACCGTGGAACGGTCCGTTGAGGTACTCCGGGTCTTCTAGGACGATGTCGATGAGCGCCCGGGAACCGTCGTCATTCAACGAATATCGTTCCACCACGTGTTTTTGCGCCCCGGAGGGAATTCCGAAAATGGGGGTCAAGTGATCGGTGAACAACGTCGTATCCACGACGAGCGTGTCGCCCTCCCACCAGCCGATGGAGTGTCCTTGATTGGTGCGCTCACCATTTTCGGGATGGGCGCGACCGTCCATATAGATGGTGCGCTTGGTGTCGTAGAACTCGCTCGTCATCCTGACGGTTTCTTCGCCAAACTCGACGGTTTGCAGGTACCATTCGGCACCGGTCGCTACCCACGGCGTAGGCCAGGGAATGCAACGTGCGGTCGGATTCATGTGCTCTTCGAACGCGGCTTTGCCAGCTGCGCCCTTCTGGGTCAGCGGGTGTTTGTCGAACGCGGCCCAGAACGCTTGGCGTCGCTCGCGAACGCCGCCCCATCTACCTTCTAGGCTGGTGGCGCGCAAGTCGGTGTTAGCGTACTCGAATCGCCCTGTCTGATTTTGCGATTGCATTGGTATACCGTTCGACCCCGTGATTGCTACCAGCAGGCCGTGCAAATACGTAGGGTCCTTATCGGGGTAGACGCGCGCCGAGACGACTTCACCCGCCTTGAAAGAATCTCGCCTCCAGCCGCTGCGCATCATGACGGCTGTCGCGTCGGTTTCGACGAGCCATTGCGCATCGTCCTTCTCGATCGTTAGGTAAACGTGAGGGTTACGCCACTCGTAACGCACGAGATTTCCGCGAACCTCGATGATTTTTTTCGTGTCGAACGCAATGTTGCTGTGGTGTGCTGACGCATCCGCCACCCAGAGTCCGACCCATATCATCAGTGTCACGTATCTCAACGCCACCCTCCCGTCCGATATGCCAGGCCGTTATTGTACTCGTTCAACAAGTACCTAGGTGTTGTGGAGTAAGACGACGGAGGTGGCCTCCACCTCGAGCGACGGTCCACGTGGCGTCAGCGTCATCTGCATCTTCTCCGCCTGGGCCTGAGGGACCGACGGGATCGTGATGCGCTGATTGTTGGCGAGCCCGTTGACGTCGATCTCGACGTTCATAACGCCGCGCCGGCGTTGAAAGAAACTCTGTGCCAGCATCACGGTCTGAATTCGATCGATCGCGACCACCCAGCGTTGTGGGCTGACCGCACCTTTACGTATGTGCAGGTAGCCGTCGCACAGCGCGAACCCAGTCGCGGCAAAGCTCGGCGTGGCGGTACGCCAACTCACCCAGGCCAACCCGATTGAGGCGAGCGCGATAGCGGCGATCGTCGCCGCACTCAAAGGGACGAGGGCGAACGCACCGACCGCGACGATGATGAGCAACTGCAACCGGCGCATGATGTATTGGCGCCGGTAGTAGGGGTGAACCGGCTGCCAATCCAGTTCCGCGCCCGTTTGCGGCCATAGCGCTTTCACGTAGCCGGCCACGCGCTCTATCGAGGTCATCGGGATGAAGATGCGCGAGCGCGAGCGGCCACGCCCGCCGGACCCGGCAGCCACGATGGCGATCTGCGCAAGCCCTAGTAGGTTGCGCAAGAGGCTGGTGCGAATCTCGACGGCTTGGATGCGATCGCGAGCAATGACGGTGCGGCTGCGTGACAGCACGCCGCTTTGTTGGTGCAGTTCAGCGCCGCGGTCGATGATGCGAAAGCCATACCAACGCACTATCGACAGAACGATGCTGAGCCCCCAAATGCCGAGTAGCAGCACGGCAATGCCGAGTGCGATCAATCCTGGCGACGCCGAGACGGTAGCGAACAACTCGTCAAAAAACACGATCACACCGCCAAAGAACCCATCGGACGGGCTCGCTTCAAGACTATCTTGGCCACCAAGGCGGCGAGCGAAACGCCACCCCACGAAGGCCAGCGCTACAATCCCGCCTGCCTGCATGGTCGTTGCACCGAGCAGCACGCGATCGCGCAACGTTGCCGCGTAGACCACATGCTGCTCTTCATGGACCGAACCGACGTTGCCGACGTGCTGACGGATCTGCTCAGCCGCGGTCAACGAGAGTGCGGCAAACGCAATCTTCCTTTCGCTCCCACCTTCGGTCTCGATCTCTAACCGCACCACGCCGATAAAGCGAGCGAGCGCGTTCTGGTGTGTGTCGATGTGGCTGATACGCGCCAGCGCGATCGTGCGCCTACGCCGGGTGAGGATACCTTCACGCAGTTCGATGGCATCGGCGTTGAGCTGGTAACGAAAGCTGAGGTAGATCGGAAGAGCACACGTCTGA
>CBDTZM010000036.1:0-9620 GCA_965364915.1 uncultured Pseudomonadales bacterium
CCATCGGCTAGGCTACCTCGAGATCGGCGACGAGCGACTTGCAACCCAGTGCTTCGAACCCCTTAACGCCAAAGGCACGGCCGTCGTCTGCCACGGCTACTATGACCATGTTGGTCTGTACGGCCATCTCATCGAGTATCTGTTGGACCAGCAGCTCAGCGTGTTGTGTTTCGATCAATTGGGACACGGGTTGTCGACGGGGCTGCGTGCCACGATCGAAGGTTTTGACGACTACGCCGCAGCCTTGGACGTGGTCCTCGGCGAACTCGACGACCTACCCGAGCCCTATCACCTGTTGGGACAAAGCATGGGTGCCGCGGTGGCCATGGAGCGACTCGCACAACACGGCCTCATGCCCTTTAGAGAGGTGGTGTTGTTTGCACCGCTCATCCGTCCCGCCTGGTGGCCGATCAACCGGATCGTATGGCAAATCGCCAGGCGCACGATCGAGCAACGCCCGCGCAGCTTCACCGAAAACGCAGACAATCCCGACTTCATCGCGTTTTTGCGACGCGACCCGCTGCAACCCACGACGTTGCCCGTGCAATGGGTCACGGCGCTAGCCGAGTGGATGCAGCGTTTCGAGAGCGCCCCTCCCATGAAGCAGATCGCACCCAAGGTCATACAAGGCCACTCGGACAATACGGTGGGATGGCGTCACAACTTGAAGGTATTGAATAAGTTGTTCTCGCCGGTGGTGTTGCACCTTGCGGATGCGCAACACCACCTCGTCAACGAATCCCCCGGGTTGCGCACGCAGATGTGGGGTTGGTTGTCCGAGCGTTGTCGATGGCACGACGGTGTCGGCGGATGAGCGAAGCTTTGGAGCGCCTGTTCGCGTCGCATCAAATCAGTCGACAAACACAAGATCTGCAACATTGGGGCAAGGACTCGACGACGGGTTTTGCGGTCGCGCCGAGTGCGGTGGTGTTTCCGGGCGAGCTTGGGGAACTCGTCGAGTTGGTGAAGCTGGCCAATCGAGATGGGTTGCAATTGGTACCGTCGGGCGGGCGCACCGGCTTGTCGGGCGGTGCGGTCGCGAGCCATGGCGAGGTCGTCGTGTCATTCGATCGTATGAATTCGATACTCGACTTCGATTCGGCCGACCGACTGGTGCGTTGCCAAGCCGGCGTGGTCACGGAGGCGTTACAGCGCTTCGCTGTTGATCAGGGCCTGTACTATCCGGTGGATTTCGCATCGTCCGGTTCCAGCCAACTCGGCGGTAACATTGCGACAAACGCAGGGGGTATCAGGGTCATTCGTTATGGATTGACCCGGGACTGGGTCGCCGGGTTACAGGCGGTCACCGGTACCGGTGCGGTATTGGAATGCAACCGGGGGCTGGTCAAAAACGCGACGGGCTACGACTTGCGACACCTATTCGTCGGCTCCGAAGGAACATTGGGATTCGTCGTCGAAGCCGACATGCGATTGACGGCCATGCCCGAACCGCAGCGGGTCATGGTGCTCGGGGTGCCGAAGTTCCGGGATATCTTGGCTGTGTTAGCCGACATGCGGAAAGCCGTCACGCTATCGGCGTTCGAGTTCTTCTCCGAACTCGCTATGGAAAAGGTGCGGGCCGCTCGAGATGTACCTCGGCCGCTGGAGAACGCTTGCCCGTTCTACGCGTTGCTGGAGTTCGACGAGTCGTCTTTGCAGGCGGCCAGCGACGCGTTCGAACGATGTGTGGATAACGGCTGGGTGGAGGATGGCGTGCTCAGTCACAGTGACGCCCAGGCAGCGAAATTGTGGGTGCTGAGAGAGGCTATTTCGGAAAGCCTCGCACCGTTCTCCCCGTACAAGAATGACATTTCGGTGCGTGTACAAGACTTGCCGGACTTTCTCGACGATGTTAACAAGTTGGTCGATGCACAATACCCTGACTTCGAGGTATGTTGGTATGGTCACATCGGCGACGGCAACTTACACCTCAACATCTTGAAACCGCAAAACATCGACGTTGAGACGTTCCACCGCCATTGTCACGACATCAGCCCCAAGCTCTTCGGCTTGGTCGAGAACAAGCAGGGCAGCATCTCTGCCGAACATGGTGTCGGGTTGCTCAAGCGTGACTTTCTCGGCTTTTCGAGAAGCCGGTCGGAGATGGATGTGATGCGGGCGCTAAAAGGCGTATTCGACCCGGGCCACATCATGAACCCGGGCAAGTTGTTAGCCTAGGGGCGCCCCAGTATGCGGGCGCCGTCGGCGTCGGCAACGATGACGACATCAGCGGCGTTGGCCGCGAACAAGCCGTTGCACACAACACCGACCAAATCGTTGATCCGTGACTCTAGATCTTTAGGGTCGTCGATCTCTAGCTCGTGCACGTCGAGGATCAGATTGCCGTTGTCGGTGGTGAACCCGGATCTGAGTTCCGGTGCGCCGCCCAGGCCCACCAGGCCCCGAGCCACCAATCCGCGCGCCATCGGAACGACCTCCACCGGGAGCGGAAAGCGCCCGAGCGTTTCGACCAATTTCGAGGCATCGACGATACAAACGAACTCGTCCGCCGACGCGGCGACGATCTTCTCGCGGGTCAACGCGCCGCCACCGCCTTTGATGAGCTGTTTGCTTGGATTGACCTCGTCAGCACCGTCGACGTACACGGCGAGGTTAGCAACCGCGTTCAAATCCAGTACCGGTATGCCATGGCTCGTCAGTCGTTCGGCGCTTCGCTCGCTGCTGGCCACGGCGGCGTCGAACTTGTGCTTGATGTCGGCGAGCGCATCGATGAAGTAGTCGGCGGTCGAACCCGTGCCTACCCCGATGATGGTTTCGGGTTTCAGCCGAGGTTCGATGAGCTCGAGCGCTGCCTCGGCAGCACTGCGTTTTAGCGCTTCTTGCGCCATACTGTTTTAAATCTCCACCGGTTGTTAGTTACTTGATGCTCGAACGCTACGTCAAAAAAATTCTCGCCTCACGCGTCTACGATGTCGCGATTGAAACGCCATTGCAAGGTGCGCCGAGCATCTCGCGGCGGCTCAATCAAGATGTGATGCTCAAGCGCGAAGACCTGCAACCGGTCTACTCGTTCAAGTTGCGGGGCTCGTACAACAAGATGGTGCAGCTCAGCACTGAGGAGCGCGCTCGAGGCGTGATTGCTTCCTCGGCCGGTAACCATGCCCAGGGCGTTGCGCTGGCGGCGGCAAAGCTCAATATCAACGCGCATATCGTGATGGGGCGCAACACGCCCAGCATCAAGATTGACGCTGTGCGCAATCGCGGCGCCCACGTCGTCCTGCACGGCGACACCTACGATGATGCGGCCGAGTACGCCAACAAGCTGGCGGCAACAGAAGGTTACGTGTTCGTGCACCCGTACGATGACGTCGATGTCATCGCCGGCCAAGGAACCGTGGGTATGGAGATCATGAATCAACATTCGGGGCCCGATGCGATCTTCGTACCGGTCGGCGGCGGCGGGTTGATCGCCGGCATTGCCGCGTATGTGAAGTACCTGAGGCCAGCGACCAAGGTCATCGGTGTGGAAGCGCAAGGCTCGGCATGTTTGGCGGCGGCTTTGAAGGCCGGTCGTCGGGTCAAGCTACCGTACGAATCGCTGGATCTATTTGCCGATGGCGTGTCGGTCGCCCAAGTGGGCAAAGAACCTTTCAAGGTCGCCAAACACTATGTGGATCAAGTCATTACGGTCTCGACGGATGAGATTTGCGCGGCGATCAAGGACGTGTTCGACGATACCCGTTGTATTGCAGAACCCGCCGGCGCGTTGGCGGTTGCCGGATTGAAGAAGTACGCCGAGCGCAGTAGGCGTTCGAGTCAGTGCTTGGTTGCGGTTGTCAGTGGCGCCAACGTCAACTTCGATCGTTTGCGTCACATATCCGAACGAGCCGAACTGGGAGAGCATCGAGAGGTCATATTTGGGGTCACGATCGACGAGAAGCTCGGCAGCTTTCGGCGTTTTTGCCAAACGCTCGGTAAGCGCTCAGTCACGGAGTTCAATTACCGTTACGCGGGCGACGATGCGGCCCACGTGTACGTGGGTCTGCAAGTCGCACCCGGCGAAGATCGCCGTGCGCTGCGAACGGCGCTGACCGATGCTGGATATCGTGTCAACGACATGACCGACAACGAGACCGCCAAGCTGCACGTGCGCCACATGGTCGGGGGGCGCGCCGTAGGCGGCAAGGCGGAACTGTTGTACCGCTTCGAATTTCCGGAACGCCCCGGCGCGTTGATGAAGTTCTTGAGTGGCCTCGGTAGCCGTTGGAACATTACGATGTTCCATTACCGCAATCACGGTTCTGCTTGGGGCAGGGTGCTGGTTGGTTTCGAAGCCGAAGTCGCCGAGCGCGACGCATTGTCGACGTACCTCGAACGCATCGGCTTTCGTTACTGGGAAGAAACCGACAACCCTGCTTATCGACTGTTCCTGCGGTAGGTTGACTAGGTTGTGTCCGGAACACTCCGGACTAAACCTAGGTCTCGTCTTGGCCGTAGCGTTCTAGCTCTTCCTCAAACACCAGTTGTGTCGTATCGCTGATGCGGTCGATGAACAGTTTGCCGTCGAGATGATCGAACTCATGCTGCAACACCGTTGCAAGGAAACCCTCGAGTTCAAGGACATGTTCGACACCGGTCATGTCTAGTGCTTTCACGCGAATGTGCTGTGGCCTCTCGACGAAGCCCCGCAAGCCAGGTACCGAGAGGCAGCCTTCCCAGTACCCAGCGACGGTTGGGTTCAGCACTTCAATTTCCGGATTGACGAACACCGTCAAAGGCATGCTTGGCAGTTCGCCGTAGCGCGTTTCGCCACCGGCGATCTCGACGATGGCCAATCTGATCGGCTCGTTGATCTGCGGCGCAGCCAGACCGATGCCGCCGTAGTCGTGTAGCGTATCGATCATGTCGGCGACCAAATGAGACAGGTCTGGGCTCGAGATCTCGTCTGCGGTCAACGGTCGTGCGACTTGACGTAGGGTTGGGTGTCCCATGCGAATGATTTTACGAACGGCCAACTTATGCTCTCCAATTTCCAGGACGCAATGCTAAAACGGTTTCCAGATCTGCCAACCGTCCTCCGTCAATACAGCATCGAGCGGCATATCCCAGTGTGCAGATGGTAAGCGCTCGGGACACCGTTGTATTTCGTGCGCGACGCCGACCAATCGCGGTCGCAACGTCATTGGCAGCTGCTTGATGTGTCGATCGTAGAACCCCGCGCCCATGCCCAGCCGGTTACCCGTGTCGTCGAAAGCGACCAGCGGCATCAACATCACATCGATCGAACGAGTGTCGAGATAACGCGCCGCGCGCGGAGGTTCGCCGATGCCATAGCGGTTGGGGATCAATGGCGCCGCAGGGTCGTAGCGATAAAAGTCCATGTCCGCACCATTCCTGACCACGGGCAACGCCAAGGTTTTGTTGAGTACGAACAACCTTTGCGCCAGACCGGATAGATCGGGCTCTCCGTCTGCGGCAATGAACAAGGCGATTCGTTGGGCGCGACACATCAAGGGCGATCGAACGAAGTGTCGAGTGATACGTTCAGCATGTGCCGCCTGCTCCGAGCGTGATAGGCCTCGGCGGGCTCGGCGGAATTGGTGCCTGAGAGTGGAACGCGATTGCTTGGATGCACGCGTAGGCATCAAAGTCTCCCAAAATGCCGCTGATGGTTTGCCCTGAACCGTTATGGTTCAAGGCGGAGACCTGGGTAACGACTAAGGCTTCCCGAGCTTCGGGCTTGGCTTGAAGGCTAAGCTATGAAGCGACGGGCAGGCACACTGGCGTAACGCCAATAATCTCCTTTAATTTCTCTAACGGCTCAAGGACGACACCAACTGGCGAACATTCCAGGAGACGTCAACGAGTATATCTAAATCGTCTGGCTTTGCAGGCTTGACAATTCCGGAATGTGAACCGGTTATCGTCGCGACTTGATGGCGTCTTCTACGTTCGACTATTGCTGATCGGCGAGGGCTTTCGTCACCTTTGCGGTAAGCTCGCTCACGCGTTGGTTTGTGTCCTCGGACATCAACAATTCGTTGGCGAGGTTGAGCGCCGCCATGACGGCAATGCGATCCAGCCCGACCACCTTGCCGGCGTCGCGAATGGTCTGCATCTGTTCGTCCAAGTGGCGCGCCGATGCGGTCAAGGCATCGACCTCGTCAGGTCCGCAACTCACTTGAAATTCTTTGTCCAAGATCGTCACGCTAACGGTGGTTGGCTTGGCCATGTCCTAATCTTGCTCCAGAGCCTTCAAGCGGGTGATCATGGATTCCACGCGCGACTTGGCCAGCTCGTTTTTCTCGATGAGCTTGGCTCGCTCTGTGGTCCAATTCTGCTGCTGTGTTTTTAGGGCTTTGTTTTCCCGTGCCAAAACGTTGGTCAGGTCGATGAGCTCATCCACCCTGCCTTCAAGTGCTCCCCAGTCTGAACTGGCCATGCTAAAACCCTGATTTTTATCCGTTTAGCAGCGTAGTTTGGCCTGAAAATGTGACTATGTGAAGGGGTGGCCTTGCGAGACTCGCAACCCTCCTTGGCGTCGGCTAGCATGACGACGCGCTCAACGCGCACGTTCGTTTCGGTGAACGCACCGGTTGGTCCGATAATTGGAAAGAGGTACCGCTTGGCCGATCTCAGCGCATTAGGGCTCAATGCCAGCCTCACACTGTCGTTGTCCGAACTACATGGCGCGGTCTGTGGTATCGCGGTATGCAACGCAGACGACTTCGAGCTTTCGACGCTGGTGCAACTCGTCGGAACGGAGGCCTTGGCCGATGAACAAAGCGTCGGCGAGTTTGTCGAAGCGACGATTACGGCGCTTTTAGCAGAAGACATGAGCTTCCAGGTGCTGTTGCCCGAAGAGGCAGCTCCGGTGGCAGAGCGCGCTGAGGCGTTGGCCGAATGGTCTGGCGCATTTGTGGCGGGGCTTGGCGCTGCCCTCGCGGAATCGGAAATGTCACAGGACACATCAGAGATCGTTCGTGATTTCATTGCCGTTTCAGAGCTGGACGTCGACCTGGAAGAGAGCGAGGACAGCAACCGGGAACTCGCCGAACTCGAAGAGTTTGCCAAGGTCGGTACGTTGTTGATCATGGACCAATTGCAGGCCGAACATGACGCGTGATCGGAACGCTGCGCGCAAGATCGCGCCAGGTGAATACCGGCGCCGGCGCAGCAATTTGATGGGGTTGATGACGCCCGACACGATCGCGATCATCCCGGGCGCAAAAACCCGGACGCGTAACCGCGACGTCGATTACGTCTTCCGTCAGGACAGCGACTTCTGGTACTTGACCGGCTTCAACGAACCCGAATCGGTTTTGGTGTTGGCGCCCGGCCGCGAGCATGGCGAGACGATCCTGTTCTGCGAAGAGCGGGACGAACGCCATGAACTATACAACGGCGAGCGGCTCGGCCCGGATCGTGTCTCTCAAGTGCTTGGCGTCGACGATGGTTTTCCGATCTCCGACATTGCCGAAATACTGCCGGGTTTTATCGAGGGGTGCCAAACCATCTACGTGACGCTTGGGGATCATCCGGAATTTGATCGACGTTTGCTCGGCTGGGTCGCCGACATACGTGCACGGGAAGCGGGCGGGGCTATCCCGCCCGGCGAGTTTGTCGCGTTGAAGCACTTGTTGCATGAACAGCGGTTGGTCAAGTCGGCGGCAGAAGTGCGCTTGATGCGAACTGCGGCAAGCATCACCGCCGAGGCGCACGTCCGTGCGATGCAAACATGCCGGCCAGGTATGAACGAAACCGCACTCGAAGCAGAGTTGACATACACGTTCATGCGCAGGGGCGCTCGGTTTTCGGCCTATCCGTCTATTGTCGGGGGCGGTGCCAACGCTTGTGTATTGCACTACATAGACAACGATGCCGACTTGAAAGACGGTGACTTGGTGCTCATCGATGCAGGTTGCGAATATCAGCACTATGCGGCGGACTTGACACGCACCTTTCCGGTGAGTGGAAAATTTACGAAAGCGCAAACAGCCGTTTACGAAATCGTGTTGGAAGCGCAGAAACGGGGTATCGAGGCCTGTCGAGTGGGTGCTGCGTTCAACGCACCGCATGACGCTGCGTTGGCTGCGATGGTCGAGGGTCTTGTCGATCTCGAGCTGCTCGACGGCGACGTGGGAGCAATCCTCGAGGAAGAGAGCTATCGCGATTTCTGCCCGCATAAGACCTCTCATTGGTTGGGCATCGACGTGCACGATGTCGGCGATTATCGCGTCGACGGCACCTGGCGGACCCTGGAGCCCGGCATGGTGCTCACGATCGAACCGGGTATCTACATGCCTGCCGTAGAGCGACTGCGGCATGTGCCTGCGCGTTGGCGTGGCCTTGGCATTCGCATCGAGGACGACGTGCTGATCACCAAAGACGGCCCTGAAGTATTGACCGCAGGCGTACCGAAAGAGATTTCCGATATTGAAGCCCTGATGGGCCCAAGACGTGGCTAACGAGGCGGCTAGCGAGGTAGACGTCGCAGTCGTAGGGGGCGGTCTCGTCGGCGCGAGCGCGGCTCTGGGCGTAGCAGCGTCGGGACGATCCGTGCTGCTGATCGAGCGTCGGCAACCTGCAATCGACAAAGGCAGGCTGGGCATCGATATTCGCAACATCGCGCTCTCTCCGGCATCGCAAGCACTACTCGAGATGCAAGGGGTTTGGCGCGCGTTGACCGTGGCCGCGTATCGACACATGCGGGTTTGGGAGGACCGGGGAACCAGCCAGATCAGCTTCTCTGCCGACGACGTGCAAAGGCAAGAACTCGGATGGGTGACAGAGTTGAGTCCGGCGACCGTGTCCTTGTGGGCGCTTTTGCGAGCTCGGCCCAACGTCGAGTGCCTTGTTGGACAAGCCCTGGATAAGATCGACATGAGAGACGACGTGGCGGTTCTTAAGGTGGGAGACAGGCGCATACGAGCTCGGCTGGTGATCGGCGCGGACGGTGCACGTTCTACATTGCGCGGTGCGTTGGGTGTGACGACAACGGCGTTGGCCACCGGGCAGAGTGCGCTTGCCAGTGTGGTCGAAACGCAACATGTCCATGCCGCGACTGCGTGGCAACGGTTCCTGCTCGACGGGCCGGTCGCGTTGCTTCCCGGTCCAGAGCCGCATTTGTCGTCGCTAGTCTGGTCGCAGTCCGAAGCCGAGGCACAAAGGCGGTTGGCATTGGCGGATGATGCATTTGCCGACGAATTGGAAGGCGCGGTGGAAAGTTGTTTAGGTAGGATAGAAGCGGTCGATCGCCGGGTGGTCTTCCCGCTGACGCAAATGGTGGCCTCGACGTTCAACCCGCATCCGCGTGCGCTACTCATCGGCGAAGCTGCCAGGGTGGTACATCCGCTCGCCGGTCTTGGCGTCAACCTGGGTCTTGAAGACGTGGTCGGCATCCTCAACGGCCTCAGGCTCGCCAAGGATCCAGGCGCGCTCGGCCTGTGGCAAGCGTTTGCCCGTCGTCGCAAAGCGCGCGCGATGGCTATGGTGAGGATCATGGCAGGGTTTCGACACCTGTACGGCGTGCGCGAGCCGGGCATTCAATGGCTTCGGAACCTGGGTGTGCGTTGGTTGGACGGAGCCAAACCGCTGAAGCGGCAGCTCATCAACGAGGCCCTGGGGTTGGGTCCCATCGCGGAACAACTGCGGCGTGC